>JASBUW010000119.1 GCA_030147755.1 Parachlamydiaceae bacterium | reverse complement strand
AATATATTTTAGCACTGCCTTAGATAGCCCTAGATTATTAAGTAAGGACGAAAGGACAAACGACACCAAGGACCTTAAGGACAAAATGGACGTGTGGACAAAAGGACTTTTTATTTTTTGTCCACACGTCCATTTTGTCCTTAAGGTCCTTGGTGTCGTTTGTCCTTTCGTCCTTACTTAATAATCTAGGGCTATCTAAGGCAGTGCTAAAATATATTGCGCAATTTCATAAGCTTTCGGAGCCTTATCATGACTTTGAGAGTCTAGAATCTCAATTCCCTTTTTTCCTAATCTTTTCAATGTCTTGGCTGCTTGCAGACGGACTGACCAGATAGGATCATTAAGCAAATGACCGATTTTTGAGACAGCTTGTATCGCATATAATTTCTCGAGTCCCATAATAGAACTCTCTCTAATTTTAAAATCAGAATCCTCTAAATGATCCTCCAATAGTTTCATTGCTTCTTTGCTTGGGATATTTGCTAAAGCTTCAATCGCTTTTAAACGGCACTCTCGATAGGGAGAATTTAAAAATTGCGCCACTTGTGAAAGCGAATTGCCTGAATAACGAGTAGATAAGATATCCAAACAAATCACAGTGATAGCTGGATCAGATTCAGAAAACAATAAAGATTCTATCCAAAGAAATTTTTCTTGATCAACCTGCATAAGAGCATCTCGATAAGGAAATTGTGAGAGTTGCGTCTCTTGACTCATCTGCCTGATCATCTCAAAAAAAAGTTCTTTATATCTTGTTTTTGTGATGCATACGACAGCAGGTAATCGTACCAAATACCTCTTATCCTTTAAAAGTTTAGAGAGAATTTTTTCGTTAGCATTTTGTGGATTGAGTAAATAGCAGCGTGCAGCTAATTGCCGTTTATACCAATAAAGGGAATTCGCATAACTCTCAGTACGCTTTAATAAATAGGCGTTGATAATATATTCTTTGATCTCTTGCCAACGCTCATCATTAAAACGGTGATCAAAATTTTCTAACACTTCAATCAAATTTCTGAATTGGCATAAATGAGAGGGAATGAAGATTCCTTTAAAGGGTTCCGGATTAAATAAGGCTTTTTCAAAAATGACTGTCAGCTCACCTTGGATCTGTTTTCTTCGATTTGTGCTCCATTGAGTGTAAAATTTGACAATGATAATTGCGACAACACAAATTAACATGATCAAAATTTCTGCAAATAAAATAGAAAAGGTTACTTTGTATAGCAAATATCTGAGAAGAGCATCCATCACTTATCTTTTTATGTAAGTTATCTATCGAACTGGCATATTAAAATTTACGTTATAAGTCAATAGTATTTATCATATAGAGGCACTATAGATGACTTTCAATGCTTTTTGCATAAAGAGAGACACATTAAACGGTTTCACAATATATTCAAGAATGCCAAGATCGATTCCTTGGCTCACATCTTTATCAGAAGAAAAAACTGTTAACATGTAAAAAGGCACCTTCCCATGAAAGTGAGCATCCATTTTTCTAAATACATCAATTCCATCCATATCCGGAAGCTTCCGTTCAATGATAATGAGTGAAGGAAGAAAGTTTTCGCTAGCAGTAAGCATCTCATTTAAAGCTTCTTCCCCTTCTGTAAATTCTTTCACAAAAATGTTGTGAGATTCAAAAGCTTGTTTTAAAACTTTAGCCAGTTCTTTATCAGGATCAATAATAATCACGGCATTTTTATTTTTTATTTCTTCTTTAGAATGCCAATCCACAATTTTTACATGAGCAAATTTGATATGACTGGCTTCCGTTAGGCTTTTCTCCCCTCTTTCAATAATTTGCTGAGCATTTTCAAAGTCCTTTGAAATAGGTGTAATGCTGCAATTGAAGGAAATTTGATTTTGTGTTTCTTTTTGAACAAATTGATAGAGAAAGTTATAAATTTTTCTTTCCACTGCATCTAAATAAATGTCATCCATCAGGATGGCAAACTTCGAATTAAAGAAGAAACAGTTCAGCGCCATATCTTCTTCTAACTGCACTTGATTGCTAATAGCAACCAATAGATCCTTTGCAGCCCCATACCCCTTTTTTTTGATCCAGTCCATGAGGTTGTGGACCTCAAATAAAATTAAATAAGAGCCATATTTTTTAGAACGTATTAACCTTCTATGCAAATTGTTTATTAATGCTTTATAGCCAAGAAAGCCCGTATAACCATGGGGATCGGGCAAATAATTCATTGAGGCTTGCGTTTTAATTAAATTGAGAACTCGATTTTGCACCATTTTTCTATCTATGGGTTGATAGAAAATATCATTGGCATTAGCAGAATAAGCCTTCAACCTCGTATGGGGTTCATCCACATTAGTCACAATAATAATAATCAAATTTTTAAAAGAAACGTCCTGACGGATAGTCTTCAGTAAATTCAACCCGTCATAATGAGGAAAAACGGTACTGAGAAAAAGGATATGGGGGTCGTAATTTTCTAGCGTCTGAAAAAGATTGACCGGATCATAAATCGTTTGCACGGTAATTCCAACTTCAGTAAGAGTGGTGACCATAAAATTACAAAATTCAATATCTTCATCTACAATTAAAGCTTTAATAGTTTTTAATACTTTTATTTCTAAAATACCTTTTATAGCTTTAAGCAAGTAATAACCGGAAACAGGTTTTAAAAAAATGTAATCAATTCCTTTCTGCATAGCTTCGATTCTAACATCCATATTTTCTTCTTCGAGAAGTAGAGCATATAAAGTAGATGTTTGCTTATGAGATTGCGACGCCATGAGGTCCAAATAGGTGATAGAAGAGTATTGAAATTTTTGAGCGATAATCACGACATCCGGATTAAAATCATAGGAATTGAGTTTATCTATAGCCATTTGCGGATCAACTTCACAATAAAGCTCAATAGAAAACCGTTCCTTGAGGTGTTTTAAAAGATTTATAAAAATTTCATCTTCAATCACAACATAGATCACGGGCTTTGAACTATTGTCCTGATTGATAGGAATTTGAAATTCTTGAATAGATTCAACTTGAAAGTAAATTTTTATTTTTTCAAGATATTCATTAAAAGATAACATCCACGCGGGATCTCTAAAACTATCAGAATCGATGCGATCTCTGATTTCTATATCTTTTTTCTTGCTTAAAAGACTGACCGAATCATAGCCGAAAGCAGCAGCACTACTACTCATTTTGTGAATGGCCGTATCTAATTCTTTAATATGCTCCAAATCAGGGTTCATTTGGAATGATTTTATTAAATCAGTTAAAACTTCAATTTTTTGGTGAATCGCTTCATCATATTCTAGTTTAAGAGCTTTAAATTTATCATCAGAAGTAAAGATTAAATGGAGGTGATGTTGGTGAAGATCGTGAATAAAGTGCTCAACTTCTTGTGAGAGAAAAGGCTTTTGCAAAATAAAATCAATGTTTTCTTTTGTCTTGAAGACTTGCAACTCTTCATTAGAATGATTTTCTGAAATGAGGGCAATAGTCGATTTCTTTTCATTATTTTTTCGAATAGCTTCAATTAATTTCGAAACCGCTTCCTGAGACACGCTCAGATCAATTACATATACATCATAAGTAAAAGAGGAAATTTTTTTTAGTCCTTCTTCCACAGTTCTGCAACTGTCTAAAGAAAGATTTAATGATTCGGAAGCTGTTAACAAATAAGCAAGGAATGAGGATTCTACACCGATACATAGAAATTTCAGTGCTAATTTGCGATTCTCTTTCATGAATCTTATCCCTTATCCTTTATATATATCCTACTACTTATGATCTTGCTTATCCTGTTAAATATTAAAATAACAGGATAAGCAAGATCATAAGTAGTAGGATATAAAGGGCTTATTGACCATCAAACTTTTTAATGAAAATATCTATATTTCTTCTAACTTAATAATGACATTTATGCAATGAAAAAGCAATAAATAAACATCATTTTTTATTAACAAAAGTAATTACAACTCTTTACAATTTATTAATATTTTAAAAAATTTAATATATTGACAATACAATAAACAAAGAGTTATACTATTATAAGAAGGAAAGGTATATTTGCATCGCAAATATTGGGAGACACGATGGGCGAAAAAACCGAAAAGGCGACGCCGAAAAAATTAAAAGACGCTAAGAAGAAGGGTCAGCTGGCGAAATCGCAAGACCTTCCTGCTGCTTTTACATTTATTGCTTCTGTTGCCATTGTTTTAGCTTTATCGTCCATTCTTTATAACCAAATGGCCGATTTTTTAGTTTTAACTTTTCGCGCCGTCACCAGCGACAATGTTTCCCAAAACATTTTAAGTTTATTTTATAAAGCAAATGAAGTCATTTTCTTAGCGAGCATTCCCACAATGGCGCTTGTCACGCTGGTGGGAATCATTGTGACTTTTTTGGAAATTGGCCCTGTTTTTGCAAGCGAAGCGATGAAGTTTGATTGGAAAAAGCTCAATCCCATCGATAATTTGAAAGCCAAATTCAAGATGAAAACGGTTGTGGAGCTCATTAAATCTTTGCTTAAAATCGGAATTGCCTCTTATTTGATCTATTTGGTGATGTATAAAAGTATTCCTGTTTTGATTCAATCCGTGGCGATGCCCATGACAGGGGCCTTAGCGATTTTTAGTGCCTTTCTTAAAGAAGTCATTATCAAAGTAGGATTACTTTTTATTATCATCGCTGTCGCCGATTTTATTTATCAGAAGAAATCTTTTGCGAAAGAAATGAAGATGGAAAAATTTGAAGTTAAGCAAGAGATGAAAAATAGTGAGGGTGATCCTCAAATTAAAGGTAAACGACGTCAAATTGCGCAAGAAATCGCTTATCAGGATGGCCCTTCAGGTGGTGTCAAAAAAGCACAGGCGTTGATTACGAATCCCACTCACTTAGCTGTGGCGATTGGATATCGCAAAGACGTGGATGCTGCGCCTTATATTTTAGCCATGGGTCAAGATGCACTGGCAGAGCGTATGATTAAGTTAGCAGATCAGTTTGATGTTCCTGTTTTACGTAATATTTCTCTGGCTCATAAGTTATGGGAAGAAGGCGAAATTTATGAATACGTCCCTGAAGAGACATATGAAGCGTTAGCAGAAATTTTGCTCTGGGTCGATTCTTTAAAAGAAGAAGATGGCATAGAAGTTCCCAAACCCCTAGAATTATAGCAAAAAAATATTTAAGGGAGAAAATTGTACATGAATGTCATTCATAAGATACTTGATGGGATCACAGCTAGACTAGGGGGAGATCGCTCATTAGAGACGATTTCACGTTCAAGTGACATTGCATTGGCAGCGATGATCATTGGAATTTTAGTCATGATCATTTTCCCTATTAATCCACACGTCATTGACTATCTGATTGCCCTTAATTTATCTGCTTCCATTGCTTTGTTAATGGTGGCTCTTTATATTCCCAGTGCTGTGCATTTATCTATCTTCCCCTCTTTACTGTTGATTACTACCCTTTATCGTTTAGGGTTAAACATCGCTTCCACTCGCCAAATTTTATTGAACGCCAATGCGGGACAAATCATTTTCCAGTTCGGCGACTTCGTGGTCGGCGGTAACTTCGTCGTCGGGGGTGTTATCTTCTTGATCATTACTGTTGTCCAATTCTTGGTTATTACCAAGGGTGCGGAACGGGTCGCTGAAGTCGCAGCGCGCTTTACCTTGGATGCAATGCCCGGTAAGCAAATGAGTATCGATGCCGATATGCGTGCAGGGATTTTGGACTCCAATCAAGCGCGTGAAAAACGTTTAGCCATTCAGAAGGAAAGCCAATTGTATGGTGCGATGGACGGTGCGATGAAATTCGTCAAAGGGGATGCCATTGCGGGGATTATTATTACCCTGATCAATATTGTCGGGGGATTAATCATTGGAAATCAGATGCACGGGATGGATCTTGCCGATGCTGCAAAAACGTATGCCTTACTCTCTATTGGGGACGGTTTGATTTCACAAATTCCTGCTCTGCTCATTTCGATTACAGCGGGTATTGTGACCACACGCGTCTCTAGTGAACGCGCTGAAAACTTGGGTAGTGAAATTTCAGGCCAGATTTTAAAACAACCTAAAGCGCTGCTCATCACAGCAGCCTTCTTAATGGGTGTAAGCCTTGTTCCCGGATTCCCCATGCCGCCCTTCTTAATTTCTGCGGCAGCTTTAGGATTGATTGGTTATGCTTTGTGGAGTCGCGACCAAAAAGCGACTGCTGCTGCTATGGGTGGAGGCATTCAAACAGCCGGAGGCGAATCACACACGATTGACACCCCTGTTCGCGGTCACAAAGCCGTCACAGGCGGCGGCGTGGATAGCTATGCGCTGACTTTACCTGTTGTGCTTGAAGTCGGACGTGTGATGACCACAGAAATCCAAAAAGCCACCAAAGGTGTCAGCTTTATTGATCAAATGATTCCTAAAATGCGACAAGCTTTATACGCTGATTTAGGTGTTCGCTTTCCTGGCGTACACGTCCGCACAGAATCGCCCATTTTAGAAAAAGATGAGTATTCCATTCACTTGAATGAAGTGCCCATCATTCGCGGAAAAGTCTTAGAAGGCTACTTGCTTACAAATGAATCAGAAGAGAATTTGAAACGCTATAACCTCTCATTTACTTCCTATAAAAACTCTTTAGGACTACCTTCTCTATGGGTGGAAGCCAAACATAAAGAATTGTTGGAAAAAGCAGGAATTAAGTTTTGGAATCCATTAGAAGTGATGATTTTGCACCTTTCTTACTTTTTTCGCCATTACGCGAATGAGTTTGTGGGAATTCAAGAAGTCAAATCGATGCTCGAATTTGTGGAAAAATCATTTCCTGACCTTGTGAAAGAGGTCACACGTTTGATTCCTCTGCAGAAAATGACCGATATTTTCAAGCGCTTGATCCAAGAGCAGGTGTCGATTAAAGACTTGAGAACCATTTTAGAGGCTTTGGGAGAATGGGCACAAACAGAAAAAGATACCGTTCTATTAACAGAATATGTCCGCTCTTCACTGAAACGCTTCATTAGTTACAAATACTCGCAAGGGCAATCTGTATTGTCGGTTTATATTTTAGATCCCGAAATCGAAGATATGGTGCGTGGAGCGATTAAGCAGACATCTGCCGGATCCTACCTAGCGCTGGATCCCGATTCAGTACAATTGATTTTGCAAGGTGTGAGAACGACAGTTTCTCCGCCTCCCCCTGGTGGGCAACCCCCCGTGATTTTGACAGCGATTGACGTACGCCGCTTTGTACGTAAGTTAATTGAAATGGAGTTTACGGATATTTCAGTGGTGTCTTACCAGGAGATTGTTCCAGAAATTCGTATACAGCCTCTGGGACGTATTCAAATTTCGTAATCGAATTTCTCTTAAGGAGGAATAAAATATGTCACCTAGTATTAATACATCGCAAGATGCACAAGAAGCAGTCCAAAAAGCATCTCAAACCCTCAATGCAGCTATACAAGATGCCACTGAAGCTGGGACTGCCCAAGATGATAATGCTCGGCAGATGGAAAGTGATGCCAGATTCGAGTTAGAAACTGATGGAAATGTTATTACCATAGAAAAGAAAACACGTCTTCAAAAGAAGGACAAAGCCCAGAAAATCAAAGAGGTTAAAAAGATCGATGAATCTATTTTAGTGCGCGAAGAAGATGCAGATGGCTTAGCTGGCGAATTTTCTGGCCGTCAAGGTAATCGGGAATATCATTTAGATATTCGCATTTTAAGTCGATTGGCTCAAGCAATTGGACTGGAAATCCAGGAAGAAGACGATCCACAAACCATTATCGAAGAAGTCCGCAAGATCATGACCGTCAATGGTAAAAAACCAGATGCGGTCATCCTGGACAAAGCTTTTGAGTTTTTATTAGAGGCAGCCCGTTCACAATTTGGTAAAGTAGAAGGCAATGATAAGAAACGTTTAGAAGTCATTTATCAAAAATTAGAGGCAGCTAAAAATCAGCATTTTGAAGAAAATAAACCTAATATCGAATTGGGACATAAACTGATTGAAGTGGCTGATTTATCCCTTCAAAAAAATCAAACACTCAGCATTGATGATACGATTGATTTCTACCGCAAAGCTGTACACGATATCACAGCTGACGTATCAAAAGTGCGTAAAACTTATCCTACCTATGCATCACTTGGAAAGGGCAGGGAAATTACATTTGGCATAGCTAGTAAAGAAATCAAAGCCCTCAATTTAGAGAAAGGTCACCAAAAACAACTGATCCACATAATAAAAATATACCAAGCAATAGAAGGTGGATATTCTGAAGCTAAAAATGGAATTAAAAATACGATGAAACCTTATTTTGACGCCTCTATTTTTGCGCGTGCAGCTTAATCTAAGATATAATGAGAAAATTATGGATGAAAAAACTGTCTATTCTCATTTAAATTTTGAAGTGTTAGCTAATATGTTCTTTAATTTAGCTGAAGAACGTTATCCTGCTGCTGAAAAGATCAAACAAACTACCACACGCCTAGTTTCTCCTTTATCTAAAGATCCTATAGAATTGACTTATCTCAAAATTGGTGTCCTTTCTGTCATGCGTAACATGGTCAAAAAAGTATCACCCAACTATCTATATCGCTCTATCCAACATCGAGATGATCTTTATCTTGCGATCATTGAAGCATTAGAAGATCTTGAAGATGAATTAGAAGAGTTGGAAGAAGATTTGGAAGACGAAGATTTAGAAGCCTAAGGAGACTTTATGGTTAGTTCACATTTCGAAGCTATCTTAAAAGAGTTTGAACCCTTTTTTAATTGCCCCTTAGTACCCGATTCCAATGACTCTTGTTTAGTGAAGATGAATAATGGCTTGTCTATTCAGATAGAAATTTCTCAAGGTGGTCGATTATTAATTGGAACACGCTTAGGTGTACTTCATATGGGACGCTACCGAGAAAATCTTATTAAAGCCGCTCTTAAATCTAATGATATGTCTCTTTCTTCCGGTACATTCGGTTTTAGCAATAAATCTGGTCAATTAATTCTTTTTATTTTAACTGATCCTCACCAATTACACAGCGTATCCCTGTTATTAACTCCTTTCCTTAATAAAGCAAAAAAATGGTTAGACGCTATTGAAAAAGGAGAAGTCCCCACAACTGAGCGAGAAACACCTGTTCCACGCTCGCCTTTCGGTATTTTTGGTATGAAATTTTAACTTCATTCCTTTCAAATTTATCTTGTTTTACAAATAATAAATCGATACTCTCTTTGAAAAATTAAACCCTCGCTAATTTATAGACATCTTAACAAATCAACGGAGAATTAGAATGAAGACAAGACAGCTTTTTAAGAAATCTGCTTTCAGTTTGACAGCACTATTAACAATTGTTGCTCTCTCAGGATGTAACCAAAACAAAACACCTGCAGCAAATAAAGCACCCGAACACAAAAATCAAGTTGCGAATCCAGCGCAAAATAAAGCACCACAACCTGAAAAACAAGAGTCAGGCCTGGCTATCACTGACATGTTCATCAAAGATTACGCGCTTAAAAAAGAGAATAGCGTTTTTCCTGAAGAGAATAAACCTACCGCTAATCTTTTAGTCTATGCCTATACAAAACCAGTACCAGCTACAGGTTTAGCTCCTTATGCTGTTGTTTTACAAGACAAAAGCTTGGAAGATTTCAGAACAAATCCTAATGCTCTCGTGATTTTAGAAAAAAACCTCCTCCTTAATAAAGACAAGAAAGGTTTCAGAGCGACATTTAATAATGGAGCACCTTACAAATGGTGCTGTGTGCTTACTCCTAATGGAATTACCATGTATGATATCGTCCAAACATTAGCAGCCGCAAAAGAAGGCTCGAAAGAACCCGTCAAAATTGTTTGGCATTATCCTATGGAAAAAATAAAAGAAGCCAATATCAATAAGGAACATGCCGTACCAACCAATTTTTACTGGAATGGCAATGACGGCAATATTGTCCTCGATAAAAACGAAACAGGTCAAATTTTGATCAAGATCAATGGCGATATTACTTACAAAGAGTAATTTGAGAGGCCTGTCACCTGGGGCGTGTCTTAAAATGATAGCATTTTAAGACACGCCCTCTGAAGTTTGGACAATTGTAGCTAATCGCGGCAGCGATCAAAAGTGGGAAGCCCCGCGTGAAACGAAAGGCCGGTTAGGCCTGTAGCGGAACGTGGGGTTAAAAATGCAAAAATAATTGAGCTGCAGTAGCAGCGATAGATTAACGAGACGTTCATATCTGT
>JASBUW010000114.1 GCA_030147755.1 Parachlamydiaceae bacterium | reverse complement strand
TGTATTTACATCGAATTTGCCATCTGCACCCTTAAAACATTTTTTCTCGTTCATATAGAGAAATATGACCTTCGAAAAAATGTTTTAAGGGTGCAGCGGCAAATCGCGTAAATACAACGTTATTCTTCCGAAATGGTATTAGTTTGCGCTACAATGCTACTCAATAAAGTTCCCCGCGAGCCAAATGAGATTCTGCAATATCTAATTCTCTTTCTAAATCGTTCATGAGCTTATCATTCACTTCGTCATTTAGCCATAGCTTTGTGAGGTGCTCTCTTTGCTTGTGCAAGATCTGATGGCGGGCTTGTTCGATTTTATGTTCTTCCGAAATAGACATAATTTCCCGGATTTTATTTTCCGATTGAAAATACATGCATAAAATTTCTTGTTCCTCTTCATTTAATTGTTTTAAAGCATGTAATTGATGAATCTCTTTTGTAGCAATATTGACTAAAGTTTGTCTTACTTGCAGCATTTCTTGAAGGGAAAGGTTCGATTGGATGTTCAGCCATTTAATCAAAAAGGGTAAAGTCAAACTGGGAATAATAATAGTCAGGAAGATAATTTCAAAAGTCAAGAAAATGACAATCTCTTGCCCTGCTAACGGCATTCCATTCGGTGCGCTTAAAGGAAGAGCTAAAGCGGCGGTAAGAGACACAATTCCACGCATACCTGCCCAACTGGATAGCACGGCTTGCGTAAGATAAATTTTGCTTTGTTGCAATTTAGAAGGATCATGACGCACGCGGAAGTGCCACCATAACCTTCTGATATAGATCCAGGCAAACCGTGTCAAAATGAGCGCAATAGTTATAAGAATACCGTATCCGGAATATAATCCAAATTGTCTCAAAGTCATTTTCTCTATGATGAAACTAAATTCCAATCCAATCAGAATAAAAATAAAACAATTTAATAAGAGTACGATAATATCCCATGAAGCCCATGCTAGCACTCTTGTTAATGGACTCAGTTTAGTAATCAGTAATCGTGCCCCTAGTAAACCGCATGCAACAACTGCAAGGACACCTGATACGTCTAAGAAAGTAGCGCAAGAGTAAATGAGATAAGGAATAATAAAAGAATAGGCTACAGCCACAACAGAATTTAAAAAAATAGAAATTTTGTTGAGAAAATAGCCTGCAACTAACCCAAGCACGATTCCTCCTATCACCACATACAATATTTGAGGAATGGTAGTTTGTAGGGAAAAGGAGTCTGTCATCAAGGCAACAACTGCAAATCGATAAATGACAAGGCTTGACGCATCATTAATTAAACTTTCACCTTCTAGAATAGTTGTTAAACGTGAACTGAGAGAAAAACGTTTTAAAATAGCTGTAACGGCAACAGCATCCGGTGGAGCAATGAGAGCTCCAAATGCAACAGCCAGAGCCCAAGGGGACTCCGGAAATAACCATTTAAATAAAAAGGCGACTACACATGTTGTCGCAATAACTAATCCAATCGCTAAAGAAAAAATATCGCGAAAATAAAGAGTAAATTCTTTAAAGGAAAGGCTATAGCTTGCGTAAAATAAAATAGGGGGTAAGACAATAAAAAGAAGAATATGAGGATCTATATTAAGCGAGGTAAGATGGGGGATAAATCCCAGTAGAGCGCCTCCTACTACAAGGGCAACAGGGTAAGGAATGCGTCCTTTTTGTGCAGCCCCTACAAGTAGAATGGCCATGAACATTAAAAAAACGAATGTATACAGCACACCCATGTTGCATCCTAGTCAATGAGATTATTTCAATTCATATTAATACCATTTCCAGAAAATAACGTCATATTTGAGCTACGTGAAAGCTCTCGCGATTCAACGATCGCAAATGGGTCAATATCAATGCGATATGGACACATTTGCGATCGTTGAATCCCGAGGCTTTGACGCGCTCAAATATGACGTTATTTTCTGGAAATGGTATTAATTGTGGTTATCGATTAGATATAGTTGTGGAAGGTCAGGTCATTGTAGAAATTAAAGCTGTTAGTGATATTGCTCCAATTCATGAAGCTCAATTATTGTCTTATTTAAAAATGTCTAATTATAGAAAAGGACTGCTTATTAATTTCAATGTACAACTGCTGAAAGATGGTATACACCGTTTGAAATTATAAATTTGCTCTCTGTGCTCTCTGTGTTCTCTTTGGTAAACTATTTTATTTACAATATTTATAAAGATCCATCCAACTTGTGAAATGAAAACGTTTTTATACGATCGACATATAGCTCTAGGAGCTAAAATAGTACCTTTTGCGGGGTGGGAAATGCCTGTCCAGTATCAAGGTGTTCTGGCAGAACACCAAGCTGTACGCCAAGCCGTCGGTCTTTTTGATGTGTCGCATATGGGACGTATCAAAGTGCAAGGAAACGATGCGGAACGACTCCTCGATTTTCTTTCCACTAATCGCATCACCGGTAAACCTCCTGGTTCTGCGACTTATACGGTTTGGTGTCATGCCCACGGAGGAAGTGTCGACGATGTTATTGTTTATAAAGTGAGCGGCTCTCAATTTTTTGTCATTGCCAATGCCAGTAATCGCGATAAAGATTTAGCGCATTTAGCCGCCCAGGCCCACTTACAAGGTCTAGATGTGGAAATTCAAGAAGTCTTTAGTCAAGCAGGTATTTTGGCTTTGCAAGGACCTGCAGCGCTTCCTTTGATGGCGTCTTTAATGCCGGAAGTCGCAACATTAAAGCCCATGCATTTTTTGTCTTTGCTCCAAGGGGAGGAAGAGCTTTTTGTTTCGCGTACAGGCTACACAGGAGCTGGAGGAGTCGAGCTTTATGGCTCTGCTCCATGCATAGAGAAATGGTGGGATCTGCTGATGGAGGAAGGACAAGCTTACGGAATTCAACCGATTGGATTAGGCGCACGCGATACATTGCGCTTAGAAATGGGTTTTGCTCTTTATGGGCATGAGCTGAGTGAGACAATTGCTCCCAATGAAAGCGTATCCGCCTGGACCATTAAATGGGATAAACCTGATTTTTTGGGTAAAACCGCCTTAGTTGAACGCGAGCAAAGCTCACGCAAACGTTGGGCTTATGGAGTGCGTTTGAGTGATCGTCAAATTGCACGTCAAGGTTATGCTGTGCTTCAAGAAAGTGTGCCAATTGGAGAAGTCACATCAGGTTCTTTTTCTCCGACTTTGGGAGCTAGCATTGCTTTAATCCTGGTCAACAAACCTTTACAGAAAGAAGATCAAGTCAGTATTCAAATTCGTCAAACGCTTTGTCCTGCTTATGTAGTAGGATTACCCTTTGTGAGGAAAACAGCATGAAATTTACAGATTCGCATGAATGGATAGAAATGGAAACAGATCGTATCGCCCGCATTGGCATTACCTCTTATGCCCAGCAAGAGCTAGGCGATATTGTTTATGTAGAGCTTCCCAAAATAGACAAAATAGTCAATGCTAAACAAGAAGTGGCTGTTTTAGAATCCACTAAAGCCGCAGCTGATATCTACTCGCCTGTCACTGGCACGATTATAGAGGTGAATACCAAACTGAGCAGCCATCCTGAATTAGTAAATCAATCCCCTGAACAAGAGGGCTGGATATGCAAGATTCGCTTAGAAGAAGCCGCTGAGCTCGATCTTTTAATGAATCTGACTGATTATCAAGCGATGCTCAATGGAGCGTAAATGGATTTCATTTCTAATCAAGAACCTCAAATTCGGGAGATGTTAGCGACTCTTAGAGTAAACACATTAGAAGAGCTATTTGAGGCGATTCCTACTCATTTAAAGCTAAAACGTCCCGCACAAGACGATGGCTTAGCTGAATATGAGGGTTTACGCTTAATGGAAGCGCTTGCAGCGAAAAATACATTTCCTTCTTTTGAAAGTTATTTGGGAGCAGGAGCTTATGAGCATCATGTCCCTGCACTGGTCAGTGCCGTCACTAGTAAATCGGAATTTTTAACTGCTTATACACCTTATCAAGCGGAAGCTTCACAAGGGATGTTGCAAATCATTTTTGAGTTTCAATCGGCAATTTGTGCTTTAACCGGACTCGATGTTGCCAATGCGTCTGTTTATGATGGGGCGTGTGCCTGTGCAGAAGCGGTCCTCATGGCCATGCGTTACCATAAAAATCGCTCCAAAATTTTAATTGCCGATTCTTTGCATCCTCATTATCGTGGCGTTGTCCAGCAATATTTACAAAGTCATGAGTGTCAAATTCAATTTATTTCTTTTGATGCCCATCAACAGCTTAATCTGGAAGAATTAGATCAGCAGCTCGATGACCAAACGGTAGCGATACTCATTCAATCTCCGAATTTTTTTGGTACGTTAGAGTCAGTTCAAGAAATATCTAAACGAGCCAAGCAAGTCGACGCTTTAACCATTTTATGCGCCAATCCTTTAGCTTACGGTATCTATGCTTCTGCTGCCGAGCTAGGAGTTAATATTGCGGTAGGAGATTGTCAACCTTTTGGGATTCCTCTGGAATTTGGAGGGCCTTATGCGGGATACATGGCTTGCCGCCAAGAATTGGTGCGTCAATTGCCCGGCCGTTTAGTAGGAGAGACCGTTGATAAGCAAGGTGGACGCGGATTTGTCCTCACATTACAAGCTAGAGAGCAGCATATTCGACGGGAAAAAGCAACGTCTAATATTTGCACTAATCAGGCATTAGCCGCATTAGCAAGTTTAGTGGCTATGCTATGGTATGGTAAAGAAGGGATTCTCGCATTGGCGCTCACTAACTATCAACGTGCCGCTTATCTAAGGCATCAACTGGCAAACTTGCCCGGATTAAAAGTTCAGGAACAAGCGCCCATTTTTAATGAATTTGTCGTGCAGTTTGCGCGTCCGGTGAATGAAGTGCAAGCGCATTTTCGTGCGCATGGAATCGAACCAGGACTTGCTTTAGAGCGTTACTTTCCTGCCTTGACTTCTCATTTGCTGGTGGCTGTCACGGAGACCAAAAGTTTGGCGCAGCTAGATCGCTATGTGCAGATTGCTCAATCGTTGGGAGCGCATGATCATGACTAAAACCATTTTTGAAAAATCGCAAGCTCGGCAACATGCGTATAGCTTGCCTAAAAACCCAACTGTTTTTCAACAGTTTCAACCTCCTGTTGCGTATCGACGTGAAACGCCAGTGCTATTGCCGGAAGTGTCAGAAATTGATCTTACGCGCCATTTTGCAGGATTGGCTAAACGCAATATGGGAATTGATACGCATTTTTATCCTTTAGGCAGTTGCACGATGAAGCTCAATCCGCGTATTAATGAAATATGCGCCTATTTACCTGGATTTACCCGTACGCATCCGCTGGCACCTGATGAAACAGTCCAAGGTAATTTGCAGCTCATGCATGAGTTGATTCAAATCTTGTGCGAGGTAAGTGGAATGACTGCAGGCACACTAACGCCAAATGCAGGGGCACAAGGGGAATTGACAGGGATTCAAATGATCGCGGCTTATCATCGTCAGCGAGGAGATTTAGCACGTAAAGAGATTTTGATTCCCGATAATGCCCATGGGACCAATCCTGCCACAGCTGCTATGGCAGGATTCAAAGCATTAGCGATTCGCACTAATGCGCATGGGGATCTAGATTTAGATCACCTGCAAAGTTTGCTCTCGCCCAGAACAGCAGGACTCATGTTGACTAATCCCAATACGTTGGGTTTATTTAGTACAGTCATCAAGGATATTACTGATAGGGTGCATGAAGCGGGAGGATTTTTGTATTATGATGGAGCCAATCTCAATTCCATTTTGAATGTGACACGACCGGGCGACATGGGATTTGACATCATGCATATTAATCTGCATAAAACCTTTTCTACGCCGCATGGAGGTGGGGGGCCAGGATCTGGACCTGTTTTATGCAATGAACGCTTCAAGCCTTTTTTGCCTTTGCCGCGTGTCGAAAAAGAGGGAAATGTTTATCGTGTGCAATGGCAAGATCCGCATAGTATTGGACAAGTGGCATCCTTTCACGGTAATTTTGGGATTTACTTGCGTGCGTATCTTTATGCAAAATTGCATGGCCATTACGGGATGCGGCGTATTGCAGAGATGGCGGTGTTAAATGCCAATTACCTCAAGCACAAACTTAAATCCTTTTTTACGATTCCTTTTCCGCAAATTTGTATGCATGAATTTGTTGTGCAAGCAGATAATGATGTGAATAAGGGGATTCGTGCGTTAGATATAGCTAAGCGCCTCTTAGATTATGGTGTGCATGCCCCCACGATTTATTTTCCTTTGATTATTAAAGAGTGTTTATTGATTGAACCCACGGAAAGTGAATCTAAAGAAACCTTGGATCAGTTTGTTCAAATCGTGAAGCAAATTGTTGAAGAAATTGAGACAAATCCCGAGCTTGTGAAACAGGCTCCTCATGAACAGTCTGTCTCACGTTTAGATGAAGTACAGGCAGCAAAATATCCTGTACTTAAGCATGTCGTTAAATAAATATTTTAATTTTTAAATGCAAGGATCATAGACGTTGATAAATTCTCCGTTGCCATATTCGAGAATTTTTTGATCATGAGTGACAAGGACGGCATGGTATTCATGAGCTGTTGCCATGAGAATGCGATCTGCGGGATCTCCATGAGGATTTTCTGGTAAGCGAGAACTTTGAATAGCAATACTTGGAGTCAAGGGTATGAGATTCAAATGACTGTGCTCAAATGCTTGTTCAACCCAATCCAAACAATCCATTTCAAGTTCTACTCTCTTGCGTTCTACGAGCATTCCTAACTCCCAAATAGATATTGCAGAGATAAAAATATTTTCTTTTTTTACATTTTGTTTTAAAGATTCTTGAAAATGTTGGTTGAGTTTTTCACTACCCATCATTGCCCAAATCCAAATATGTGTATCAAGTAGCAATTTATATTGTTTAAGTTGTTTATAAACAGGCATTCCAATCCTCTCCAATAGATTGGATGATATCTCCTTTAATATATACTGTTCCCTTCATTTTACCAAATAACGATTGCTCTTCATCTTCAATAGGAACTAGTTTAACAATGGGAGTCTTCCTTTTAGTAATAGTGACTGGTATCTTTTTTCTTTGGACTTCATCCATAATTTTTAGACATTTTGCTTTAAAAACACCTGCTTGAATAACGCGTTTCATAATCTTACCTCTTTAAAACCTATAGTCATTTTACCATGGTTATATTATTTTTGCAATAACACGAGAAAATTGGGGGGATCTTTTACATGTCATTTAAGAGACCGAACCACCACACTTACCGGCGCAGATTGCAATCCTGCTTCATCTACTGACACAATAAAATAAGTATAATCACGTCCACGCTTACGATGACGATCTTCAAATTGCAAATTGTGCTTAGATTGGACAACCCCAATGCGTTTGTTTAAATGCGCATCTCGATAAATATAGTAAGTAACGGGAGATGTTCCTTCAGAAGGTGGATCCCATTTAATGATATTCACAAATTCTGTTTGCGTTAAAAATTTATTGGCTTTTTGATGTCCTCTCACATTTTTTGGTGGTAAAAGAATGTTTAAAGGAGGAAGCGGAGTCGGAATGGGAAATGGAGTAGGTGGAACAGGCGGAACAGGTGGAATAGGAGGAGTAGGCGGAATGGGAGGAATAGGAGGTACAACAGGAACAAATAAATCTTTTAAATAAGAGTAAAAACTTTCCGGTGTCTCACTTGTGGATCCAAAGAGAGTTGTGACAACGACAGAAACGGTTCCGGCAGCATGAGCGGGTGCAATCGCTGTAATCGATGTATCTGAATTCACGACGAAACTTGTAGCAGGTTGATCACCAAAAAAGACAGCAGTAGTTGTAGTAAAACGAGAGCCTTGAATTTCAACAGATGTTCCACCACTGATAAGACCAAAATTAGGTGTAAGATGGTTCAGGTGAGGAATGACGCTTTGTAAATAGGTAAAATGATCTATTACAATGGGAGTTAGATCTGGAGTTATGCCTGTTGCCATTAGTGCTTGAGTTATAGGCTGGTGAGTACTTCCCACCTTGTTGGTTACAATGATATTCACAACTCCTGGTTCTTGAGGGGGAGCAATAGCTGTGATGGAAGTGTCAGAAAGGATAGTGAAGCTAAGAGCAGGAACATTACCAAAAGAAACAGAGGTAGCAGTTGTAAAACTTGTGCCTTTGATAAAAGTTTCTATTCCTCCTACCGTAGGACCGGTATCAGGCGAAACATAAATCACAGTTGGTGGTTCAATATAAGTATATTTATCTGCTAGACTGATGGCAGAGGTTTCGATGGCATTTGCAACAGTTATATCGACAAGGCCAGCCGCGTGAGGAGGTGCAATTGCAGTGATCGAGGTGTCTGAATTGATGGTAAAGCTAGTTGCAGGTACATCGCCAAAAGAAACGGTCGAAACAGTTGTAAAACCGGTACCGGTTAATGAAACTTCTGTTCCACCTAGTGTAGAACCAAAATCTGGTGTGATCGCATTCACTGCAAGGGGAATAAGTTGTTCACTTGCTTGAATAAAAACATTGCATTCGTCTTGCGCTTGCCAAACTACTAAAGCACTTCCAATAGGATTCATCACCACTTGAGGAGCGACGCACGAAAGTAAAGGAGAAGAAAGCGTATCCGGTGTGGTTTGCCAATTTTCTCCAAATGGCTTAGAGGAAGCTTGGATGACAGAAAGATTGTCATCATTCAATCGCCAAGCAACTGTGGCATCTCCTTTAGCATTGACGGCAAGAGAAGGAATAACCGCGCTTTGGCCTGTAGAAAGTTGATCAGGAATCGTTTGCCAGGTCCCTTGAAAGGGTTTAAAAGCACTTTGAATGATAGAATTAAAGCAGTTATCTTGCAGTTGCCAAACAGCAGTTGCATTTCCATTACCGTCTACAGCAAGTTGAGGATTAAAAGTCGCTCTATGTTTAAGATAAAAAACTGTTTCTGTTTGGCTCCAATTACTTTCGAAGGTTTTATAAGCTGAACGAAGTTTTAAATCACAATAACCTTCGCTCCAGATAGCTGTCAAATTTCCTTGTGGATCTACAGCAATCTGAGGTTGAAAGGCGGGAGGGTCCAAATCTGTCAGCATGATAGGTCCATCCCAAACCCCTCCAAAGGGTTTATAGGATGTGAAAATAGCTGTTGCAAAGATGTCGCCAGCCTCCCAAATCGCTGTGGCATTTCCAACTTGATCGACTACAAGATGAAGGTTGTTAACAGTTGTTAGAGGAGGGGATATAGTGTCGGGCTTGTCTTGCCAATTTCCTCCGGCCGGTTTTGTTGAGCTTTGAACAGTGGATGCTAATCCCAAGAAAGAGCGTTTAATCCATATAGCTGTTTCATTCCCGGCTTGATCAATCACAGATTCTACATTAAAAATTTTCTTATCAGCTGGAATTGTGTCAGCAAGCTGCCAATTCTCGTTAAAGCGTTTTGTGGCAGTTCCAATGGTGTGGTGAGATGACCAAATCGCGATGGTGTCTCCATTGCTATTGCCATTGAGGCTCAACATAAGTGCATTTTCATTTGTAGGAGAAATGTTAATAGGGAGTGTCCAAATGCCAGCTAAAGGTTTTGTAACGGCTACTGCCCCTCTATAGCCTGTGTATTTAACATTCCATGCTGCTGTGATATTTCCTATGGGATCAACAACAATCTGCGGGCTGGAAGATTCTTCTCCAGGAGTGGAAATTTCGATAGGTGTTGTCCAAGGTAAAGTCGCTTGTAAAGAACGGCTAAAAAGTAAGCAGAAAAGGAAAATAAGCTTCATCATGATTTGCATTTTTTTTCTCCGTTCTGTCTTTTCTTTGTTAAAGCGTAACGATAGTTATTACCCAAAACGAATAAATCTCAATAGAAATTATGTCAATCAAAATAATAGTTGATTAAGACTAAGAATCTTTGCCACGTGTCAAATAAACATATTTGATGACCATGCGAGCGAGATAAATACTCAAAGAGATACAAGCAAAGAGAGCCAATCCGCCATAAATGAAATCGACGGGATAATGATAAAATAACGAAAATAAATCGATTTTGGCTTGTTTAACGAGATAAAGGCTAAATCCAATCAATAAAAGATAAAGAAATAAAAATAAGCCTCCCAGACTAATTGTCATCCATATTTTGCGATTAAAATCTTTAAATAAATGGTGAAAAGACCAGTTTTTGCTCAAACGTCGATAAGCATAATAGGCCATGCCCATTACTAAGATTAGTCCTCCTGCTAAAAGAATATAAATGAATGGATTCATAAATAATTTCTAAATTGATATTATCAATCATTTATTGATATATTGTTTTATTTATGTTAATATTTTGACCTTGCTTATTAATAAAGAGGTTTGTATGCCAGCTAATTCTATTGCTTCATGGACTAACATTCATGCGGGAGAGCGCTTTGTTTATTCAAGAAATACTGTAGCAGTTAAAAGCACATGGAGTCTAGCTGAAAGATTAACAGAAAGATGACGTTTATCAAGTAATTTAGAGAAAATTCAAGCTTATTTGCAAAAAACATCCGGCAGCTATTCAAGCAGCTTCAAGTGACGATTTAAAAGAGTTTAAAAAAATATTTGTCGTATCTACGTGAATCTTCCTTAGAACAGAAATTTGCTTTTGAAGATCTTTTAACAGATACACAAAAAGTCATGCTAAAAGAAGCTGATATAGAAGCTGATGCAGATAATCTATGGATCTGAAAAAAGCATAAAAAAGTTTTGTCAAGTAATAGAGTCAGGGAAGCCTGACCTCCCTCCCTAACTCTATTTCACCATGTTCACAAATAATAAAATAACATCTTTATTATTTAAATTTAATACTTTTATATTTATTAAAAGAATTTTTTCGTAAATATATTAAATTGACATAAAAAATTATTGTTTGTATTATTTAATTGTTATTTTTTTAATAATTTAAAGTGGAGGCAAAAATATGCAAATTAATAATACATCTCATGTATCATTTCCAGTAAGTGAGGGAACACAAATTATTAATGAGGAAGTAAAGGTTACTACTATAGAGTTTCCTTTGAATAACCAAGAGCAAGTAGGAAATTCAGGTGGTAAAATACGACGACGTCGCATTTGTGAGCAATCAGGTTGTAGAAAAAGATTAACACTTGCGCAGCACCAAATGAATTGTAGATGTGGAAAGGTTTTTTGTGAAATACATAGCCCGGCAGAAAAACATGGATGTTCCTTTGATTACAAAGCACATCACAGAGCGCAATTAGAGAAAGAGAATAAACGAAAAGAATTATTTCCTGATAAATCGGGTGGAGCTAAAGACTGTGGTTTAGCCTATTGAAGTTGTATATGCGCGAAGCGTTGTGGCGTAGACGCAAGAGGTGATGTATAAGTTCACTGTGTACATAGACTATTTGCCATTTGTGCGGTAGCACTCTAACTGCATTAGCCCAGACCGAGCGCGTTTAGCGCTCGTTCTGGGAAAAAAGCCATTTCATGAGCACTGCGGTTAGCAGTGCAACTATTCAGAGTCCGTGTAGCACTGCTAACCGCA
>JASBUW010000022.1 GCA_030147755.1 Parachlamydiaceae bacterium | reverse complement strand
TTAAGCACGCTCTGAGCAATTACTAAAAAAATACTTTAAAAGAGCAGGCTAATAACAATGTTTGGTTACTCAGGAGTGCAAAGGTCCCCTTTCGCTTTCCAAACGCTTCGCGTATTATCAATTCTTAAAATAGCATTGATATTCATGAAACTTTTCTTCTTCTTAGCAATTTTACTCACTAAAATCTCTTGTGTTTATGCTCAAGCTGATGCAGGTACATTTGATGAACCTTACGTATCGCCGGAAGCAGGGCTTTCTTCAGCTAATGCTTCAGCACCTTCATCTCCTATCTCTGATTCTTCAGTACAAAAACAGCCTGCAGCTGATGAGGGTGCTTTTTATGAGCCTTATGAATCGCCGGAATTAGGATTATCTAAATCTAAATTGCCGATTAAAGCTTATTTCGATCAAGGGATATGGTTTGCAGGAGGCGGAAATACATTGAGAGTGGGTGGTGATATTCAAATAGATGGACGTGAATATTTTCAGTACTCTAATCAACCGCCTAATTTTCGTATTCGTCGTGCGCGTATGATTTTTGAAGGAACATTACAGAATACTTTTGGATTTTTTGTAGCTCCTTTGTTCATTCGAGATGTGGTCATTATGCATCAGGTGTTTATTGAAACCGTACGCCCTCTTTATGCAAAATGGCGTTTTGGTTTATTTAAAGAACCTTTTTCTTTAGAAAGTACAAGATCAGATTTGCTCGTTGACTTCAATGAAAGAAGCATTGGAATTATTAATTTCTTGCAAACGGCAGATGTGGGAATCATGCTCTTTGGAACGTTTTGGAAGAAGAAAATAGAATATGGAGTAGGAGTATTTAATGGGAGAGGCATTTTATTAGAAAACAACTCTAAAAAGGAATATATAGGTCGCGTTGTTTATGCGCCTTTTTTGGGTTCTAAGGGCATATTAGATCAGTTTTATATAGGAGCTTCGGCTTCCACTTCTCATCAATACGACAATTTAACAGATTTGCCTTTTGTGACAGGTGCTGACACGATTTTTTGGTTATGGACAGGGGATGGGGAGACACCAACCATCTGGAATGATGTACGCAATCGATGGGGAGCTGATTTTGAATGGTATTATGGTTCGTTTGCTTGTCGTGCCGAATATTTAGGTGTGGATTGGGGCACCATTAAACAAGGGTGTAGAGAAGCTCATTTTTCTGCGGAGCATGGGTATATTGAAGTAACCTATATTTTAACCGGAGAAAAAAAAGTACGTAATGCATTTGTGATTCCCAAGCATAACTTCAATTTGTGCACCTTAAGGGGCGGCGCCTGGGAAATCGCAGGACGCTATCAAGTGTTAGTGTTGGATCCGGCTAGTTTGCATAAAGGCATTGCGAGGGGCTCATCAGAAGTGAAAGGATTTACATTAGGATTAAATATTTACTTCAATCCTTATGTTTTAAGTCGCCTTAACTGGGAATATTTGCATTTTAACAATAAAGTCCGTTGGCATGAGCATTGGATTAAAGGCGAGTCTGTTTTCATTGCGCGCATCCAAGCCGTCTTTTAGGGTTTTTTTGCAGAAACTCTTCTTGATACCAGTTGTGCTTATACATCCACTATAGATTCATCAGGATGCGTAATCTTTCCAGAGATGAATTCGTCCATATTAAATTGTCCTTCATGAATTATTCCTTTTTCTCAAGCTCTGATTTTAAATTTTTTTAATAAGAGGGGAAGCAAAGCCAGAAATCCCAATCCGATCAAGGCTATAGTTAAATGAGGATTGAATAAAACTTCGGGTGTAACGGGATCTGAGTTTTCAAGAAGAATGCTTAGACCATGTCCTGCTTGTGTATTGAAAAAAACGGCTGGGGCGATGCCGATCAATGTGGTCCACACAAAGGTAGCAAAAGGAACATGAAAAAAAGCGGCCGCCATATTGACAAACCAAAAAGGGAAAAGAGGCGTTAAGCGTAAAAAGAGCAGATAATGAATGGGATCTTGATGAAACCCTTTGGATAGACGATCTAACATGGGACGCTCTTTTTTTAAAAGAAAATAACCAAAGGCTGTGCGCGCCATGAAAAAGAGCAAAGAGCCTCCTAGTGTGGCTGCAATTAAAACATAGAAAAAGCTGAAAGGCTGTTTAAAAATACAGCCTGCTAATACTGAAAGTACAATGACACCCGGAAGTGCAAGAGCAGTATAAAAGGTATAAAAGATAATGAACAAGAGAGGAGTTAAAAAGGAGTGTGAATGGAGAAATTGGGTTAAATGCTGATGCAGAATGCGTACGTTATCCCAGCTGATGGGATTAAAATGCGCAAAACAATAAATGACTCCGAAGAGAATCGCCATAAAGGCAACAGGAATCCAGGTGCTAATTTTTAGATTTTTCAACATTATTTAGAGCTTCTTTTAAAAAGATTGCGTAGAGAAGGAATAATCGTTTTAGTCAGCCACTGATCAGCCGTTTGACGAATCGCTAAGCTATAAGTCGGATAAGGAAAAATAACGTTTGCGATCTTGCGTAAGGGTAAGCGAGCATACATAGCAATCGAGATTTGTCCTAAGAGTTCTCCTGCACGATCGCTGACAATGGTGGCTCCTAGAATCTGCCCGCTCCATTTTTTAGTAATAATTTTGACAAAACCTTCTGTACGTCCTGCGGTAATCGCGCGGTCGACAGCGCTCATGGGATGAAAGTAAATCGCTAATGAGTTAGCAGGATAAAGATTCAATGCCTCTTTTTCAGATAATCCCACACTAGCGATTTCAGGATCTGTAAACGTCACGCGGGGGACAGGTTGTTTATCCCACTTCTTCTTCAAAAAAGAGGGCATGATAAGCGAAGTGAGGACCGCTCTGGCTTGATGTTCAGCTAAATGCGTGAAGAAAGGACTGCCAATGATATCTCCCACCGCCCAAATATGCGGGACAGTGGTACGTCCATAGGCATCTACAGGAATGCCTTTTTCCGAATAATGAATACCGGCTGCAGCTAAGTTCAAATCAGAAACGTTTGGTTTTCTACCTGTGGAAATGAGGAATTGTTCCACTTCAACTGTTTTCAATTGCGAGTCATTTGCTTGCTTGATCGAAAGAATAAAATGTCCATTTTCATAGCGTACTTGTTGAATTTCACTGCTTAAGCAAAGAGTGATGCCTTCTTTTTTGAACTGTTCCTGCACCACTTTTTGAGCTTCGGGATCTTCACGATCTAAAATGCGTTCTTTGCGATGAATCATCGTGACTTGACTGCCTAAGCGCTGAAAAGCTTGTCCTAGCTCGCTTCCAATAGGTCCAGCACCTAACACAGCTAAAGTTTTGGGAACTTCTTTGAGATCAAAGATTGTTTCATTGGTGAGAAAAGGGGTACCTTGCAAACCATTTAAGGGAGGAACAAAAGGATGAGATCCTGCAGCGATAACAATGTTGTCACCTGTCACTCGTCGTTCTTGTCCTTGCGCATCGCGCACACTGAGCGTGTGATCATCTACAAAGCTGGCTAAGCCTGTGAGTGTTTCAACACCTTTTTGGCGCAAAGCATCAGGCTCTTCATGGGTGCGGATTTGCGACACAATGCCACGAACGCGCTCTAAAGTTTTTTGAGCTTGAAAAATCGGAGAAGGAAGAACAACTCCATATTGTTCGTTTTGGTGAACAGAATGGGCATGGTGAGCAGAGGCGATCAGTGATTTACTGGGGATGCAACCAAAATTGGTGCAATCGCCTCCATAATGTCCTTTCTCAATTAAAAGCACTTTTTTGCCGGCGCGAGCAGCTCCAATGGCCACTACAAGTCCACCGGCTCCTGCTCCAATGACAATTAGGGAATAATCAGGCATGTTCTTTCTCCTAGTAACGGTCATGATTACTCATAAAAAAACATTTTTTATTTAGCAATACTTTTGTTTATTAGTTTTTTTAAAACGTGAAATAAAATTATTGTTGACGAAAAATGTTTTTATATGTAATAATTTTAATCTTGTCTAAAATTAAAATATCAATTAAATTGATAAATAAAAAACAAAATTATTAGGAGGGTAAAATGCCTAAAATTTGGAAATCTTTTTCAAATTTGTTTCACTTTATTAATATTAATACGCACGCGCAGGCTCAAGTAACCGAAGAAGCAACAGCCCCTGTTCAGCAGCTACCAGAAGAAATACAACGTTATATTTTCTTTCTTTTGTCACGTAGTACCTCAGGCTTTAATAAAGTTAATTTTAGTCAAATTGCAGAAACATGTAAGCAATGGTTGCGAATAACGAAGGACTTAAATCCACTTGAAATGCTAAAAAAAGGTCATTTTAATGCAGATATATTAAAAGGACCTCTTTGCCAATACGCAAAAGATTGGAAAGATTATGAGCGGATAACAAGTTTAATTGGACCTGATTGGATAACTAAGCAGATAATAAATTGTGGAAAAGATGACGATGAGCATGCTGATTTTATTTTACAAAACCTTTTCTTTACAAAATTTGATCCAAAGACTCCCTGCCAGAATGAAAAAGTGCAAAGTTGGCTAAATGTTTGCAAAAAAGCATACATTATGGCCTATGATCCAGTTAAGCACTTAGACGTTGTCCTGCCATTTGATCACACATTAGATAGTCGAACTCACAGAGATCCTGTTTTTACAAGTAGACCGACAATTAAACTGCACGAAGTTCATTCTTCTATTTGGCGGGAAGCTTTGAGAATGGGTATTTTACAATTTCATGAAATTCCTTGTTCAGTTCAAGATCCAGAAATTTGCTTAGTAGGCGTTCAAGTAGATGAAGATGCCTTTAACAGGATAAATAAAAAATTCATTACACACCAAATTTGTTTAATAGCTGTCCAAAAGCAGGTCACAAATTATTTGTGTCTTCCACAAGACGAAAAGCAAACACCAGATATTCGTTTAGTTGTTCAAAAGCAGAAACCAGCTCTGCTTCAATTTGATGCAAATAATAATCGGTAAAAACTCACTTTACTAGCTCAAACATCACTCGTAATTAACCTTTAATGCTAGGGCATCTTCTAAAGGCAAACTGTCTACATTTTAAAAGCTTATAGGCTTGAATTTGTAGACGGTTTCTTAGCTCTCTTCAACATCTATTTGAAAAGCTTGTCTTTTTTTCTTTGGCCTTGTTGCCTAAATCCAAAGCTGAGTGTGGACATGGTGGACTTCGTGGACGATGTGGACTTTGTGGGCATAAAATTTTGTGAAAATCATTCAATTTTTATAAATTTAGTTAAATCATCTTCTTATGTCCACGTCGTCCACGAAGTCCACGTGGTCCACCATGTCCATCATTCTCAGCCTTAGGTTTATGCAACAAGAAATAGATTTTTTATTTGGCAATTAACTTTAAGAACTGTTAAAACGCTTGCCAAGTAACTTAAAACAGAGGAATTAAATATGTGCGCCACTGTTAAGCGTAAAATGAATCCTAATGTGTTTTTTGCCATTGCGATTGTGTTGGGAGTCGGAGCAGGCTATCTTCAGGATGCCTTTCTTTTTCGTTTAGCCGAAACTCTTTCTCAGTTGTTCATTAATCTATTGAAGCTTGTCAGCTTACCCATTATTTTTCTCTCCATTGTGTCGACGGCTTCAGGAATGGAAAATATAGAGCAAATTAAGCGATTGGGTCAAAAAGTCGTGAAGTATACGTTGCTGACCACGATATTAGCAGCCACCCTTGCGTTAATTTTATTCATCAGCATAGATCCTGTCAGGGGAGTGAGCGCTACTTTAGCGGCCACTACAGCTGCCAATACTCCTGCACAACCCAGTTATTTGTCTTTTTTTATTCAAATTGTGCCTTCCAATATCATCCAACCTTTTTATGAAAATAATGTGATTGGGGTATTGTTTCTCGCGATGTTGTTGAGTTTTGCGATTGTGTCTCTTCCCACACAACACCGGGCAGGTTTACATGCTTTTTTTTCCAGCATTTACGCTGCGGTTATTACGATTACGAAATGGGTAGTGGCGATTATGCCAATTGCCATTTGGGCGTTTATTACCTTGTTTATGCGTGATTTACAACAAGGACTAAACATTACAAGTTTAGCGCTTTATTTGACTTGCGTGTTAGCTGCTAACTTAATCCAAGCATTAATCATTTTGCCCACTCTTCTCAAAGTGAAAGGGATTTCCCCTTGGCAAATGGCACGTGGCATGATGCCTGCACTGTCTGTGGCTTTCTTTACGAAATCTTCAGCCGCCGCTTTGCCGATGGCTATGCGCTGTGCGGAGGAAAATGTCGGTATTTCCAGAAAAGTCGCCAGTTTTACGCTTCCTCTCTGTACCACTATTAACATGAATGCGTGTGCGGCTTTCATTTTAATTACAGTGTTATTTGTCTCCATGAGTCAAGGAATGGTCTATACGCTACCAGAAATGGGAATTTGGATTATTTTGGCGACGATTGCGGCCATTGGAAATGCCGGAGTGCCAATGGGATGTTATTTTCTCGCTAGTGCTTTCTTGGCGGCAATGAATGTTCCGCTTCACATTTTAGGAGTGATTTTACCTTTCTATACTTTAATCGATATGTTAGAGAGTGCCATTAATGTATGGTCGGATTCTTGTGTGGCTGCCGTTGTACAACGCGAGGTGTCTACGGAAAGTTTAATACAAGATATTGTACATGAAGAAGTTGTGTCTGTTTAAGAATGTTAAGATTAAACGCAAAGAGGCAAAGGCGCGAAGGTGCAAAGGGATAAAAGAGTTTCACTTTGTGTCTTCGCGCCTTTGTGTTGATTTTGATGGTTGAGAGATGTCTTGCTGAAAGCTGATTTGGTTTTTTATGATTGATTTGTTACAATGAAGAGAATGTAACCTCTTGTACTAAAAAGGATCACCATGACCACTTGTACTCCTTATAATATTTTTCCTACAGATCGTGAGGCTGTGATCAAAAAATTGGGTCCGGACAATTTAAAAAATTGTTTGCGTCGTATGTTGCTTATTCGCAATTTTGAATTGCGTGCCGAAGCGGCTTACCAGCAAGGAAAAGTAGGTGGTTTTTTTCACGCCTATATTGGTCAAGAAGCTATTCAAACGGCGGCTGTACAAGCTTTGGGTCCGGACAATTGGTATATTACCTCTTATCGTTGTCATGCATTGGCGCTTCTTTTGGGGGCAACTCCAGACGAATTGATGGCGGAGCTTTTTGGACGTGCTACAGGCAATGCCAAGGGACGTGGGGGCTCGATGCACTTTTTTACAGAGCGGTTGTTGGGAGGATTTGGAATTGTCACGGGGCAAGTGCCCGTTGCGACCGGAGCGGCTTTTACGATTAAATATAAAGGTACAAAAGGGGAAGTGGCTATTTGTTTCTTGGGAGACGGAGCCGTTGCACAGGGAGCTTTCCATGAATCTTTAAATTTAGCTTCGCTATGGAATTTACCCTGTATTTATGTAATTGAAAATAATCAATGGGGAATGGGAACAGCTATCAATCGCGCCGTCTGTGTTCCACGTTTAGCAGAAGATAAGGCTCCTAGTTATAATATGAAGGGCTATACTTTTGATGGGATGGACTTCTTTAATTGCTATGGGGGATTTGATCATCTCTTTCATGAAGTATTAGAAACAGAAAGGCCCGTGCTGGTAGAAGTCGTGACAGAGCGTTTTAAAGGGCATTCGATTTCTGATCCGGGTCTTTATCGCACCAAAGATACTCTTAAGCAAGTGATGCAGCGCGATCCTATTATATTGATGCAAACAGCTTTGATAGAAGCTGGAATTTTGACAGAAGAACAAATCAAAGTGATGGATAAAGAAGAACGAGAGCGCGTGCTAGCTGCTTTGGATTTTGCGGATAAAAGTCCTTGGCCAGATCCTCACACTTTAGAAGAAGACGTGTTTGCCCCTTAAATTTAAGGAGACGGAATGAGTAACGGAAACGGAACACAAGTGATAGATTTACGAGAGGCTTTGCGTCAGGCGATTGATGAAGAGATGACGCGCGATCCTAATGTTTTTGTGATGGGAGAAGAAGTAGGCGAATATAATGGCGCTTATAAAGTGACAAAAGGATTATTGGATAAATGGGGACCGAAACGCATTGTAGATACTCCCATTTCTGAATTGGGTTTTGCTGGATTGTGCGTGGGTGCAGCTATGACGGGATTGCGTCCCATTGTAGAGTTTATGAGTTTTAATTTTTCTTTTGTGGCAGCTGATCAAATGATCTCTAATGCCATTAAAATGTATTATATGTCCGGCGGTCGTTTTTCAGTTCCGATTGTCTTTCGTGGACCCAATGGAGCAGCCGCTCAAGTTTCTAGTCAGCATTCTCATTGTGTAGAGGCTATTTATGGCAATTTGCCCGGTTGGTATGTATTGGCTCCTAGCAATGCCTACGACGCAAAAGGTCTTCTTAAATCGGCTATTCGTGACAATAATCCTGTCATTTTTTTAGAATCGGAGCTCATTTATGGGGAAAAAATGGAAATTCCTGCACAGGAATATTTAGTTCCCATAGGTAAAGCGCGTATAGTGCAAGAAGGACAAGATGTAACCTTGATTTCCCATAGTCGCATGATTCATGTGTGTAAAGAAGTGGTCAAAGAGTTAGCGAAAAAGGGAATCAAAGCCGAACTGATTGATTTGCGTACGTTGAAGCCGTTGGATATTGCGACAATTGCAGCTTCTATTCGCAAAACGCATCGTGGGGTCCTTGTTGAAGAAGGACATGTTTTTGCTGGAATTGCGGCTGAAATGGGGTTTCAAATTATGGAGCATTGTTTTGATGATTTGGATGCTCCGTTGGAAAGGGTTTGTCAGCTGGAAACTCCCATGCCTTATTCCAAAATGTTAGAACAAGAAACGATTCCCAATGTAAAAAGAATTTTAGCTGCTGTTTATAGAACCCTTAGCTAAGAATACAAATCTAAGCCATTAGCAATTTTAAGAGACGCTTAAATACGGAGACGCTTACTATGCCTTTTACCTTAACAATGCCAAAACTTTCACCTACCATGGAAGAAGGAACAATTGTGAAGTGGCATAAGAAAGTGGGCGATGCTGTTCAAGCGGGAGATGTTCTCTTAGAGGTTGCAACAGACAAAGCGACCGTGGAGTATAATGCATTAGATGAAGGCTGGTTACGTCAAATTTTAGTACAAGAAGGCCAAGAAGCTACCGTCAATCAAGCAATTGCGGTTATGACGGCTGAACAAAATGAAAGTATAGAAGGTTATCAACCCACGGGTACAGCACCCACAGCAGAAGCACAACCACAAGAGAGTCCCTCTACTGCTGCTACAACAACAGAAAAACCAAGCGAACCTTCTAAAAAGAAAGAAAGCGGTGGAGTTCTCCAGCAACCTCAATTTGTGCCTGAGCAACCTTTAAAAGATTATACTTTTGAATATCCCACTGACCGTCTAGAAAAACGAGTACGCGCTTCTCCTTTAGCCAAAAAAATCGCCAAAGAAAAAGGTCTTGATCTCTCAAGTGTTAAAGGAACGGGACCTCAACAACGTATTACGAGTCGTGATTTAGAAAAAGCGCCTTCTCTTGGACCTGCTCATTTGCAAAGACGACAAACGCCTGATTTACCACCAGGTTCTTATGAAGAAACACCTTTATCTCCTATGCGTAAAGTGATTGGTCAACGCTTACAAGAATCGAAATCCTTTATTCCTCATTTTTATGTGACACAGGTCATAGACGCAGAGGCTTTAGTCAATGTGCGTGAACAACTCAAAAATCAACAGGTTAAAATTTCTATTAATGATTTGATTGTGCGTGCGTGTGCATTGGCTTTACGTCAACATCCTGTCATCAATAGTGGTTTTAATTCAGTCAATCAAAGCATTATTCATTTTAAAACAATTGATATCGCCATCGCTGTGAGTTTAGAAAGTGGACTCATCACTCCCATTGTCCGTCACGCAGATTATAAAAATTTAAGTGAAATTGCAGTAGAGATTCGTTCACTTGCTCAGCGCGCACGCGAAGGTAAACTTGAACTTCAAGAATATAAAGGGGGATCCTTTACAATTTCAAATTTGGGAATGTATGGCATTACCAATTTTCAAGCCATTATTAATCCTCCTCAAGCCGCCATTTTAGCTGTAAGTGGAATTCAAGATGTACCTATTGTACGCAATGGTCATCTGGTTCCCGGTAAAACGCTACACCTCACTCTATCTGTTGATCACCGTGTTATTGACGGAGTGGCTGCTGCCGTATTTCTGCAAACTATTAAGAAATTTTTAGAAAATCCCTCGGTTTTGTTGATGTTTTAATTTTTATGTTGAATTTTAATTTAAAAAAGATTAAAATTTATATGTAACTTAATAATTTGCTTTGTTAATAATGTTTCGTGAAAATTATTTGATTTTGGTTTGGTTTTTTTATGGCAGTGGATTCAATTAAAAATCTTGAATGGGGAGGATCCTATTTGATGCTTGGATCACAGCCTCATCTTTCGCTTATACAACCTGTAAAGAAGGTAGAAGAAGAGGCGGAGGATTTATATTGGGAAGATCTTTCTATCAAAGAAAATTTCGCTAATTATTTAGGCACGGACGACGAGCAAAAAGAATTTCAGCAAGAGCAAATCAATGTAATTGATGATATTGAAAAATTGAGTTTGCAATTTTTTGTAGATATTCAAACTATAGCAGATGGGCAAAAACGAGAAAGCATCGAGTATGTTTTTGGTAAAGACAAAGAAGAAGAGGAATTAGAAGAAGATCAAGAAGACTTGCAAGAACGGTATGCGGAGCATATTCGTCCGTTTCGCAGGGATATTCGAATTTTTGAACCTGAAGATGAGCAACCGATACATACAAAGAATGTCTTAAATAATATTTTATCTATTGTTAAGCATGTTTTTTTAGGTACAGAATCTTCAAATGTGAATCATTTATCTCTTGATGAAATGGTTGATCTATATCAGAAAGCTAGTTTTCGATGGGAAAAGACATTAAAGAAAGCATATCTTGCGGATTTCATTGAAAGAGTTGATAATGTATTTAATAGCGCTAAGGAATTATTAACCGATAGGCAAACTTATCGTTTTTACGCAAGTTGTGAGCGTTATATGTTATATGGATTTACATCTGTAGCGTTTGTAGGAAAAATGACACAAAAACATTATTGTATGATCATAGGATTAATAGGGGCTGTGGCAGACACTTTGTTTATGTTGATTCATTATGGATCTCATTCTTTTCATCAAAAAAGATTGACAGCAAGTTTAATGCGTTTAGCAGATGAAGCTTATACAATGTCTGGTCCGAAGCGTAAAACATAAGAATGTAAAAAGTTAGCATGATAATTTGTGAATGCAGTAGACTGGTGGGCATAAACATAATCTAATGATAATAATTGGTAATTACCAGCTGTATAAAGAACTCAGAGAAGAAGTAAGCTTCACAGTGCTTGTAAGGCTTGTTCTTAAATTTATAATGCCTAGGGCGTGCCTGAAAATTGCAAATATCATTTTGATTTTGGAGCTATATGATAGGAAATTTTGGAAATAATATTGAAACCTTCTTAAAAAAAAGTTTTTCTTTGCCGGATTTTCAAGAAAACGAAAATATAGACCCAGTTGATGAGCAGTTAAATGAAAATATAGAGCCAGTTGATAAACAATTAACAGATTTACAAATTGAAGAGCTTACCCTGCGAGTCTTTGTCGATCTTCAGTCTGCCATTGATGGTTGTAAACGTCCCATGAGAGTGGTAAAAGATAATCATTATGATCAAGAAGATGTGGCAAAAGCGAAAAAAGAATTAAAAAGGCTTGATCCTACCCCTCAATCTATTCGTATTGGTCATATTATTTACCATTTGCTGTCGACTATTGGATATATCTTTTTAGGATATGAATTTTTTAACAATAAACTTTCTTTAAATGAATCGATAAAATGTTATGACAGAGCTGTGACGACATGGAGAACAAAAATAAATAGATATTATAGAGGAAAACGGGGTAAAGTGCAATTGCTTTTAGATAAAACAAGTTATTTACTTTCTAGTAGAAGAAATTTCAGTAAATATATGTCTTATGAACGTTACACTTTATATGCATTGGTTATCTTAGCTGCCATAGGAGAAAGGATTCAGAAGCAACGTTATATTGCGATTGGGTTGGCGGGGTCTGCCGCTACTTTGTTATTTATGCTTATTCATTATGGGGCAAATGCTTTTATTCAAAGCAGTTCAAACGCGAGCCTAGTGAAATCAGTCAAAGAAGCTTATCTAGAAGTTTCGTAGCTAATACCAGTAAGCGCTCACTCTATGGCATTAAAATAACATTAGATTTCTTGCATAATCTAAATTTCGTGCACACAGGCATGAATTTAGTCGTGGGCAGGAAATTTAGGTTCAGGGTCAATTTGTTTTGTCAATGCTTGTAGGCGCTTGGCTAATTCTTTTAATTCTTGTACATATGTTTCAATATTGCGTAAGAAAACTTGATTGCGGTTGTATTCTTGCAAGGGAATAGCAGGAATGCCTCCATATTTACCTTTAGGTAGAGATTTGGAGACGCCACTCTTACCTGCCACAGTCACTTCGTCATCAAGATGTAGATGGCCAGCTACTGCTACTTGCCCAGCTAAAACAACATAACGGCCTGTTGTTGTAGAACCGGCAATTCCTGTTTGTGCTACAATAATGTTATGTGCCCCAACAGACACTCCATGGCCTAGCTGAACTAGATTATCGATTTTGCTTCCATGGCCTATGCGTGTGCTTTTGAAGCGGCTGCGATCAATAGTCGTATTCGCACCAATTTCTACATCATCTTCAATAATCACATTGCCTACTTGATTCAATTTAACATGTCGGCCTTGTTTATCCATTGTATAACCAAATCCACATGACCCAATCACTGCGCCAGGCTGAATAATGACGCGATGTCCAATTTGGCAGCATTCACGAATGACAACGCGCGGATGTATGATACAGTCTTGTCCAATCTGTGCATCAGGACCAATAAAAACACCAGATCCAATAAATGTGTTCTGCCCAATTTTGACATTTTCATCAATAATAGCGTGTGGGCCAATAGTCACCCCTTCTCCTAATTGAACTGTTTCATGTACAACAGCTGTAGGATGAATACCTGTGAAACCGGAAAGCTTGCGAGGAGGAAAAAGTGCATCGACAACTAGTTGAAAAGCGCGCGAGGGTTGATCAGAGATAAGATAATTCTTATTCTCTACTAAAGGGATTTGAGCATCTACAAAGATGACGCCTGCTTGAGAGTTTTTCAAGGCTTGTTGATAACGTGCGTTGGAGAAAAACGAAGCATCTTGATTAGTTGCAGTTTCTAAATCTGCAACACCTAAAATTTTATGCTGAGGATTACCCTTGAGCTGGCAATTGGTGAGAGTTGCTAAGGCTTCTAAAGTAAAAGATTTAGTGGAAGACATACAGGGCTCTCAGTTAAATATTGAGAAAAAGAATTAAAAGGACTATTTCCTCTCTGTGCTCTCTGTGTGTTCTGCGGTTATTTTATTATTTAACCGCAGAACACACAGAGAGCACAGAGAAGAACAAAGATAAATTAATTGTTAAAAATATTGCTTTTTCTTTTACTTAGCAGAACTTTCTTTTTGTTCAGCATCATAAATAGCATTCATTTTAGCAATGATGCGATCAGAAACATCTAAAGCAGGTGCATAAAATGTGCAAGCTTCATCTGTAAAAATCACATCTACAGCTGGGCCGCCGCTCGAGTCTTTTGCTACTTGAGCAGAAGCTTTGCTAATCACTTCAGTAAGTTTTTGTACAATACGCACATTGGCTTGCTGAAGAGTTTGCATGTATTGCTGCTGTAACTGCATGCCATCTTTTTGAATCGTACGTTTTTTACGCTTGAGTTCACTGGCTGCTTCATCTGAAATACTATCCATGTAATCTTCATCATTGAGCTTACTTTCAATATCTTCTAAAGCTCTTTCTTTATCTTGCAATACAGATTCCATTTGACTTTTCATTTTTTCAAAATTCGCTTGCTCTTGTTTACCTAACTTGGATTCATCTAAGCATTTTTTTGTATTGACAATTCCAATTCTTAGAGGGTGTTGACCTACAGAAGGATTTGGATTAGATTGTGGCTGAGCGCTCACATAGGCACTTCCACTACAAGCTAGTAAAATGGCACAACTTAAAAACCAACGACGTAAATTTTTCATAATTTCTCCTTGTAAATAGATCTTGATGATGTCACGTTAGAAATTTCCTCCGAAAGAAAAAAAGAATTTTTTTACATCACTGCGACTATGTGCATTGAGGGGATAACCCATCCCAATTGTCACAGGTGGAATGCTATCAATCAATTTGAAGCGTGTGCCGTATCCAATGGAAACACTCATACGGCCAAATTCCCACGTTCCTGTAGCCAAATGTCCAGCATCAAAGAAAGCAAAAACTTCAAAGTCTTGCATAATGCGGCGCGACATTTCCACAGAGTAAAATTGCAAAGATAAACCTCCGCGAGGAACATCCGGATTTTCTTTATAGTGAGGTCCTAAACGATAAGGGCGAAAACCGCGTACAAGATAGTCTCCGCCAAGAAAAATTCTTTCATCCATTGGCATACTGTTAAAATTAGTATTGCCTAATGGTTGAATGAAACGAAAATCTGCTCGATATTTAATGACTAAACGACTACCAACCGGAACATAATAGCTATTGTAGTAACCGATATTAAAGAAATTGTGATCTCCACCTAAACCGGCGTACTCCAACATTAAGCGTGAACGAAAACCTGTGCTGGGTTTAATCGGGTGATCTGTCGAATCATAGCTAAGAGAAGCACCAACGGCTGAGATTAGTCCATTGATATTCGCGTCATGCGCTAACTGATGAATATGGCTTCCATGGTGATGCAAATTAACATGTCCATTCTTTAAACGATATTGCAGTCCAAAGCGTACAAATTGATTGACGTCATATTGTGCACGCAATGCTAAAGACACTGTTTCTAAATCATATTCCTTAGAAATATAGCGCGTTGTAGATTTATTGAGATCAAACCCAATGGTCCACTTTGTGTCCATAAAGTACGGTTTTGTCCAAGAAAATGTGTAATTACGACTCTTTTGTCCAACCTGAGCCGTAAAATGGGCATATTCGCCTCCCCCACGCAAGGCACGAAGGCCGTCGCGCCACATATAATAAAAGCCTTCATGATTAAAATTACGCTCAGTGAGGTTAATTCCACCAAATAATTCTTCCACACTGCTGTAACCAATGAAAGCGCTGAATTGTCCTGTTGTGGTCTCTTCTACTTCGATATAGACATCACGATAATTGCCTTCTAAAAGAGACGATTCAGTGCCTTTGACAATGTACACGTTCACATTTTTAAAATAGCCCATGTTGGTAAGGCGTCGTTCTGTGGCTTTCAATTTGAGAGTATTAAAAATTTCTCCCGGAATTAGCAAGGTTTCATGCAAAATGACAGGTGTTTTTGTCGAGCAATTTCCAAAAATGCGAATCAATCCAACGCGATATTGAGCGCCCTCTTCAATTTTAAAATGGACATTATAACAGTGCGTTCCTTCCACTAATTCAGGTTCAAAATCAACAACAGCATCCACATAACCTAAACGTCCATAAGCATTTGTAATCGATTCTACTGTGTCTCTAATGTTTTCTAAAGAAAAAGAATCTCCTGGACGTATTTTAAAACGACGGTCGATTTCATCATCGCAAAAGACAGTATTGCCCTCGAAAGAGAGTTGTCCAAATGTGTACAAAGCGCCTCTATTCGCAATAATGGTGACAATAATGCGGTTCGTTTTACACGCTTCTGTCACCTGGATCTCCACCTCTGCGTCAGCATATCCTTCATTCTGCAAATAGTTGGTGATGACCATGCGGTCCTGTTGGACAGCGTCTTCGTTATAAGTGCCAGCTTCTGTGTACCAACTTGTGAATATGTTATATTTTTTAGACACCATCTCTTTGAGAAGTTCACTTTCTTCTCTTTCACAGAAATTCACGAAAGTAATGTCTTGAATTTTGCCCGAGCGCCCCTCTTCAATGTCTATGCGAATGGTCACTTCATTATTTTCACAATCCATCTCGACTTGATAATCGAGCTGTGCTTCAAAAAAACCTTTGCGAATATAATAAGCTTTCAATTTATGAAAGGCTTGATTGAATGTCTGCCTTTCAAAAACAGAAAAACAATTAATCCCCAATTCTTTCTGAAGACGACTCGTCTTAACATGATGATTGCCGTGCCAACGAATAGAGCGAATAAGAGGCTTTGGCCAGAGATGGAGCTTAATCGAAATGTTTTGCTCATCTGTTTCAATAGAAGGATCTACTCGATCAAAATCTTTTGCCAAAACTTTTAAATCTTCATCAAAATCCGTCTGAGAAAAAAAAGCACCTTTTTGTGTACGCAAACGAGTTAAAATGGCGCTGCTATCATAAATTGCACCTGTACGTGTATGCACAACCACTTCTATCTTATCAATGATTTGGTTTTCATATTGCAAGGCTTGTCCGCACAAAGGAATAAGGGGTGGGAGAAATGCCAGAAAAAGAAATATTAGAAAGTATGAAATTCTCTTTGTCATAAATAGCCTCAGCGTTGGCAGAAAGAACAAGTCCCTTATGCGTCGATTCACATAAGTGGAAAAGGTAAGTCATCATAGGGGATTGAGTGCTATTTTGCAACTAGAAGGTTGTTTGTGTGTATGTAATAAAAAATTTTAATCAATTTTTGAATGTTTGTTTTTAATATAATTATTGAAATAAATTATTATTCTGGTTATTATTTAACCTAATTATTATGTAAATTTATTACTAATTATAATTATAAATAGGTGTTAAATATGAATGGTTTAAGTGCTCATTCCGGTATAGAGAAGCTCTTTATAACGATGCATACTACGTTAGTGGAAGAGGAAAATAGTAGTGTTTTATGCAACGAGAACGAGGAAGTAAAAAGTATTGTGCAACTGCTAAAAGCTCTGACACCTACAACGCCTAATTTAGTGGAAAAGTTGAATGATATTACAGGAAGCATTAAAAAATTAGGTGAGGCTAACAATCGTGGATTGATGATGATGTCGGCTAGGTTGCAGCGAATTGTGCAACCGGTGATGCAGAAATTGTCGCCTCCGCCACCAAAGCCCCTAGTTGTACAGCCGGTAGTTGTGCAAAGGGCTCTCAATAGAGGAGTCAATGGAAACAAAACGATAGCAAAAGCGTCTCCAGTGAGCACTCCTACAGCGAAACCTCCTCAAGCAGTTTCTCTTCAAGTGCGGCCTACTTTAAAGTTAAATCTATCCAAACCAATTGTTGTTCGTCCGTCTTTACAGGAAGAGGGAAAACGGTGTCCTTCTAAAATCAATTTTGATTTCATCTGTTATATCAATAGCCCCCTGCAAGGGCTCATGTATAGTGCTTATTTTAATCAGTTTTTGACACTGAAAGAAAAAGAACGTTCACAAGAGATATCGATCGATCAAGCGAATTGTTATTTAGATTGGTTTCTTGTGATTAAAAAAGAGTGGAATGTAGGGAACAATGAAAAGCTAAATTCTACTCTTGATGCATTTAAAGCTTGGGTATTAAAAAATGATACAAGCTTTCGAAAAAATGATGGAGATACTTATGAGTTTTTGGAAAAGTTAATGGAAGCAATAAATTTGCACTCAGGAGATGTTTTTCAATCAGAAATGCCTTGGGGTATGGGGGTAAGTTTATCAAGTGCTTTTGAAGAGAAAGCAAACCTTTGCCTTCAAGAAATGACACAAAAAGATTTTAATAGGACGTTATCTCAGCGATTTATAAGTTGGTTTTCTTCGGCTAAACATGTTTGGGGTTTACAGGATAACGTAAGCTTGCCTTTCATGCTTAATATGTTTGGAGTATGGATTAAAGCGGTTTATCCTAACTTTTCTAAAGGAGAGAAAGTTGAATTTCTTCAAACGCTATGCGATGAAAAGAAAGATGAATTATTGAATATGTCTCTACCGGATCTTCCTTGGGATATCACGGTGAGTTTATATCACGCTTTTAAAGAGAGCTTAGGCGAAGAATTTCATAAAGCAGTTAAGCAAGAGTTTGATAAAATGCAAGCCGAACATTCAGCAAAATTAGAAAACCAAGAAAAGGTTGTTTTCAAAATTCCAGCTTTACCAAACATGTTGTTTTTACATTATCCTCACGATTATGATTTCGGCAGATTAGGTGGAATCAGAGCATTCGAAACTAAAAAAGAACTCGTTTTTCCACAAGATAATATCTTAACGCTTGATGAACATAAGTATCAACTCACAAGTTTTACTTGCGCAGCTCAGATAGGTCATTATTTTCAATGCCTTTATTTAGACGGACGTTGGATCAAGTGCGACGATAATAAAATAGAGGTGATAATACCTAGAGAATTAGAAGAATATAAGCAAAAAGCTTATGTTTTATTTTTTGAGAAAATTGAGCAAAATAAAGAAGAAAGTGCTTGAAAGCAATCTTAAAGGACAAAAACGACAAACGACCATAACGACAGAAACGACAAAGGACTAAGTGGACAAAAGGACTTTTTTGCTTTTTGTCCACTTAGTCCTTTGTCGTTATTATCGTTTGTCCTTGTCGTTAAGGTCGTTTCTGTCGTTAAGGTCGTTTGTCGTTTTTGTCCACTTAATTCTTTAAAAAGTTAGAACAATCCTCTTCCAGCAAAAGCACGCGCCAATGTGCCGCCATCGACGTAATCCAAAGAACTGCCCATGGGTAATCCAAAAGCCAATCTTGAGATATGCACAGGATAATGCGCAAGCTCTTGCTTAAGAAAAAGGGCAGTGGCATCTCCTTCTAAAGTAGAATCTAAAGCGACTACCACTTCTTTGACTTGCAAATTCATCAAGCGCTCTTTCAGCTTATGCAGAGAAAGTTGATCAGGTCCTCGCTGCTCTAAAGGCGATAGCATGCCTCCCAAAACATGGTAAAGTCCATGGTATTCATGAGTTTCTTCAATGGCGAACGCATCACGTGGTGAGGCAATCACACATAATACGCTGCTATCGCGTTTCAGCGAATCACAGAACAAACACCCTTCATCTCCCATCAGGCATCCGCATTGCTCACATTGCTTAAGCTTGGCTTTAGTCGCGCTGACGACAGTACCTAGTTCGCGTAGTTGTTCTTCTGACCAGGTTAAGAGGTGAAACGCAAAGCGCTCAGCGCTTTTATTGCCGACGCCGGGTAAACGTTTCAAGACATGGATGAGTTTTAATAAGTGTTCAGGATAACGCATACATCTCACTTTTTTAAGAATAAAAAAGTGAAGATTAGCATATTTCTTGCCTAGTGTAAAGGATTTAAGGAAGCCGTTGTCGGAGAAGAAGGATGACGACGATTATAAAATAGCATTAAAAGAGCACTAAGTAGCATGAATACACCGCCAATGATAATCAAACCGTGTAATCCAAGGAAGGGAATCAAATTGGTGGTTAAGCCTGTGACAGCCCAAGAAAGAGCCATAATAGATCCAAAAATGCCCATAACCCAACCTTGTTTCTTTTCATCGACTGCATTTGAAAAAGAGGTCATTAATGCCGCATAGGCGACCATGTCAAATCCTGCTGTGAGAAAAGAGAAAATCCAAATGGGGATTTGAGTAGAAAATAGCATTGTCAAAATCATGCTGACGCCTGTCAAAGTTAGTGTGAGGATAGCAACCTTTCCCACACTCATATATTTGAGTAAAAATTGCACGCCAAGGAGGGTTACAATCGCAAAACTGAGGCCAATGTATCCATTGAATACGCCTAATTGCCAACTGGCATAATGGAAAGATTCAGCCATCACGACTTGAATGAGCTGGAAAAATATACTAAATCCTGTTTGCATGAGAAGAAAAATGACCGCCAACTGACGGACTTGCGGATGCTGAAAGCCTTCTATGAAAATTGTAATAGGTCGCATCCAATCTAAGCGAATCTTTTTATGTTGCGCAGTTGTTTCATGAAAGGCTTTCCAAATCCACACAGCAGTAATCAATGACAGTATAGCAGCCATATAAAACGGCGTAGAGAGGGTAAACCAGGACACAATCACAGGATCAGAAAAAAGCCCGCCTGCCAAAGGACCAATGATAATTCCTACACTGAGAACGAGGGTCATGAGCGACAAATTACGTGCTTTTGTTTGAGGAGTACTTAAATCCACAATGGCTGCTTGAGCAATGGGTTGGCTGCCTGCCATTAATCCGGACAGACTTCTTCCCATCATGAGCAAACCGATGTTCCTTAGTGAGACTCCAAATCCCATCAGTAAAAAACTGACGCAGATTCCGCTCATGCAAAAGACTAATGATTTTTTTCTACCGATAATGTCAGATAAATCTCCCATGAATGATGCCCCAAAGAACATGCATAAGGGATAAAGTAAGAATCCCAGTCCTAAGTAAAAATTGCGTAAGTGCCAGGACATCCCTTCGGTCATTGGTGAGCCGTCACCCGCAAATAAAGCTGTCATGATCGGATAAACAAGACCAAAACCCATGGAATCCACAATAATGGCCATGGCACAGGGAGCAATAGAGCGATAGCGCATATTTTAAACCTCTATATGTGGCATTCAGTTAGCCATTTGCGTTCCAAGTTGGTCATATCTCTTCCTTGCGTGAGATGATGTAAAAAGGATTGTGCTTCCCAGTAGCGCTTGGCTCCTATTAAGGCTTTAAGATAAGTTTGGCGAAAGAGATCAACTTGTGCATCGCTGCCGCCTATACAAGCCACTTTGTCCATGATAGGATCAAGATAATCCAGGGCTTTATGGTAATCCTTCTCGGCATAAGCTAAAGAACCATAAATAAGAGATAGTCCAATTTTTTGCCAAACAAAACGATCTTCTTGGGTTTGCTGTTGAGCAAAGTGTTGAATAGCCGCTAACGCTTCTTCTAAAGCAGCTTCGCGATTGCCACGTTTTAAAGCATAACAAAGCTGTGCACTTAAAAAAGGCATGCCTCCAAAATTTGCATGGTCTTGAATAGAATTTGCGAGTTGTTTCCAATAAGCACTATTATCTTCTCCTTCTAGATCGAGTCGCCATAGCAAAGAAGCAGCATCGATTTCTTCTCCCACGAATTGCGCTTTATCTGCCCAATTCGCGTGTTTATAAAGAGTTTGAATTTTTTCAAATTCTAGATTTTCTAAATAAAGAAGAGCTAAATGCCAAGAATTATGGGATTCAATTAAAGGATTGAAGTCTTTCCATGTCTGAGCGTAATGCTCTAAAACGTCAATTCCTTCTGTAATGAGTCCTTGGTTGATATACAAGTGTGAAAGCGTATGGTGTGCCCAAGGATTGCCCTCATCCATGCTTAGAGCTTGTTTAGCGGCTTGCATACTTTCTTCATATTTCTTTGTGAGCTCTAAAGCAAAAGAATGGATCGCCAAAAAGAAAGGATTGTCTTTATGTTCTGGATAACAATAAGTTGTTAAACGAGCAAAGCGCTTGCCTTCATATTGTTGTCCTTTGCAGTAAAACAAAAATTCTGTTGTTTTGAGAGCTGTCAAATCTTTTGGCCAATGATAACAATGATTTTCAAAAAGGGTTAAAGTTTCACTTAACTGTTGATGATACCAAGCATTGACAGCGCGATATAAACTCGCTTCGCGTGCGTTCGCTTGATCTAATAACAGAGCAGCTTGATCTAAATGTTGCTTTGCAAGTATTTGTGTTTGTATGGTTTGTCCATATAAATAAAGAATTGCTGCGTAAATTTGTAAAATAAATTCTCCCGGATATTGACGGACAGCCTCTAAAATAGAGACATCTTTTTTCCCCATTCTCAACAATTCTTGCGAGAAAAGATTCACGGCTTGTACAACTTCCACCTGCTGAGTGGATAGGTTATTTCCATATAAATCTTTAAACATAAGTTACCTATGAGAAAATATTGAATGTGCCTCTCTTGTTTTATAAAGAGTCTTTATTTATATTTGTGCAAGGCTTATTTTTTTATAGGAAAATCGCTGTTAACAATTAAATATTAAATAGTTGCAAATTTCGTGCCATAAATATTTATTTAAACATTTATCAATAAAGGATGCGCAATGACAGTTATTTGTTTTATTGTTTGCCACTTAGGATCTGCTAATCAAATTGCTGATTATCAACCCATTTTAGAAAAGCAAGGTTATGTCGTTTGGACTTATACAACGGGGTCCGTTAAAGAAGCTTTGGAGAAGCGGCAATTAAAAGTCAGGGAATTGAATCCTAACAATCTTGACTTATATCAAAGGGGAGATGAACAGCAGCAACTAGCCCAGGAAGTGGCTAAGGTGTGCTCTGCTGCAGATGTCATCGTGACAGATGTGGGACATCTTTTTGCGGTACAGATTCACCTGGCTTTACGTGAATATAAAAAGCTTCATTTGGCGTATTATGATAATCCGGATAATTGGGTAGGTGGAGGATATTCACAAACTGCTGTGCAAGTGATGCGCGTAGCGAATGGAGTGATTGTGGCGAATCCTTATCTCCTTGAAGAAGGATTGGAAGAAGAGCCTGGATTGCCTTTTAATTTAAAAGATAAGCCATGTTGGGGAGTGGGCTATTACTCGTTAGATAAAGCGATGGAAATTCGACAGGCACGCTTGGATGCGCAGCATCGAGCAGAGATGCGCCGTCAATTTTTTGTAGCAAACCCTCATTTAGTAGATAAAGGCCAGAAAATTCTTGTCTACATAGGAGGTAATAATGAGACCTATTTTGAAAAAGCTTTACCGGCAACAGCAAGAATGTTAACGCAAGCAGCGCAAAAAGAAGACTTCTCAGACTATATTGTTGTGATCCATCAACATGGAGGAGCTAAAAAGCGTAATGAAGAAGCAAAGCTTTTGCCTATCAACGATTCAACTGCTCCTTTTGCTTGTGTCTTATCGCAATTGTCGACGGATGACGTTCAAATTTTAGCGGATGCAGCATTTTACTATCAAACGAGTCTCATTTATCAAACGTGCTTGGCAGGCTTGCCTGTCATGCAAATAGGACATGATACGTTTCACGATCGTTTAATTAAGAAAGATCTCTGTAAAAGTGTGACTACAACGGATGACTTCTTAAAAGAATTAAAATCTTTAGGGCAATCCTCTTTTGATGAAGAAGCGTTTAATCAAATAAAAGAGGCTGTTGGTTATGATGAGAACTGGCAAGAGCGATTAAAAGAGATTTTTCGGTAAAACGCAAAGCGTTTGTAGCGCAGACTAAAGTCTACGCTACATAACTATAATTGAGGAATCGCCTTCTCTAAATTGTCGAGCACGATGAAATCTTCATTTCCTAGATAAGCAGGAATGGTGGGGTGAATCGCAATGATGCGTCCTTGTGGGCAAACCGCCTTGTAATAGGCTAGAATGCCTCGGTCATCATAGTCTATTCCCAAACACAAGAAATATTCAATTTGAGCAAATTCAGGTGATATTAATAGCGCTTGAATGTCATCTTTAGAGATATTCCAAACAGGAATTCCCGTTTTTTCCAAAAAACAATCAAAGTCTGCTTTGAGCACAGGACAATTTTTGTTTTTTGCTATTTGCGCAAGTTGCCAGTGAAAAGTAGAAGGCGGATAGTAATATCCTATTTGACAGCGCTCTGCAAAATGATTTAAGACGCCTGCGGGATTCGTCAGCATCATTTGCGTACATTTATCTACTTCTAAGGAAAAGTCGATGCCTAATATTTCAGTAAATTTTTCGCGGGGTAAGACTCCACCTAATGCCGCCATGCCGGGTCCACAAAGAATGGCAATTTTATGTTGCTTAATAACATTTTTTAAAGTTTCGACATGCATCCAAGTAGGAGAGGTTTCATCCATAAAAAAGCGGGGAGTCATAAAATTGTACTCATCCCAACCGACAGATAATCCCGTTTTGCCGCCATGGATATAATAATTCTCGCAAACGGGACAAGAACCACGAGATCCTAAATTGAATGTAAAGTGATAAAGGCTAAATTCTTCTCCTTCTTGATCGATCTTTTTTTCCTCATGAAAAAAAGACGCATATTGTTGTAACCACTCATCGTCTGGTAATAAACCTAAATAACTGAGCTTAATTTCAATACTGTCAGAACCCCAATAATGAAAGGTATAGACTTTACCTAAACTAAAATCAAAATAGTGTTCACGATTAATAGTAGATTGTTGAGCGAATAAAGTATTTCCGCTGAATAATAAAAGAGATAAAAAAATGAAACGTAATTTAAATAACATGGATTTCCTATAAATATCACTTTAATTTCATAAAATGCCATGTTAACATGACATTTAATCAAAGTACAAGAAAAAGCAGGCAGAATCTGATGGACAAGCACCAAAGTTTTTCATGGGCTGTTGTGGGAGCCGGACCTGCTGGTATTGCGGCCGTTGGTCAACTCATTGATCATGGTGTTGATCCACACACCATCGTATGGATAGATCCCGTTTTTAAATGCGGGGCTTTTGGAACCAAATGGCGGCAGGTACCGAGCAATACGCTGGTTTCCTTGTTCCATAAATTCTTTTTAGCCTGTAAAGCCTTTCATTTTGAGCAATGTCCACCTGACTTTGCTTTTCATCAATTACCTCCAGATAAAACATGTCCCTTATATGTAGTAGCTGAACCCCTACAATGGGTGACAGAGCAATTAAAACCACAAGTCGTTTGTGTGACGGGATGGGTAGAGGAACTGAAATTATGCCAACATAATTGGCAAATCAATCTAAATGAACAGTCTTATTGTTTTAAAAATGTCGTCTTAGCGATTGGTGCTGAACCTAAAATGTTATCTTACCCTTTTCCCTCGACGCTTTCCCTTGATACTGCTCTGAATCCTACAAAACTGGCTGCTGCTTGTGAATCCCATGATACAATCGCTGTTTTTGGATCTTCCCATTCAGCCATTTTAATCTTACGCAATTTACTAGAGCACACTTCTGTGCAAAAAGTCATCAATTTTTATCGTGACCCTTTGCGTTATGCTGTCAATTTAGGCGACGAAATTCTTTTTGATGATACAGGACTCAAAGGGACGACGGCAGAATGGGCACGGGAGAACTTAGAAGGAGATTTGCCAAAGCGGTTAACGCGGTTGTTGGTATCTTCTCCAGATTTTCAAAAATATTTGCATGAATGCACAAAAGTGATTTATGCAGTGGGCTTTGAAAGATCCTATTTAAAAGTAGAAGGATTGGATGCCTTAACTTATAACGACAAAACGGGAATTATTGCTCCGGGATTGTTTGGGATAGGGATTGCTTTTCCAGAGTCTAAACAGAATCATTTGGGAATTGTCGAATATCGTGTTGGTTTATGGAAATTTATGGACTATTTGAATAAAATCATGCCCATTTGGTTGAAATATTCCTTATAAAATAAAATATCAAGTCGTTATTGTCCTTTGTCTTTAATTTGACAAAGTCATGCTATTTGATTCGATTCCTTATTTATTAGCTCATCTGCTATAGTGGTTTCTCTATGTGAGATTAAATCAAGGAAATGCAGATGACTCGTCAAGCCGCAGCACGCATCATTGGATTAGGCGCTTATCTTCCTGAACGCGTGTTGAGTAATCAAGATCTTGAACAGATGGTTGACACCTCTGATGAATGGATTGTCTCTCGCACAGGCATGCGCGAACGGCGTGTAGCTGCCGATGATGAATTCGCTTCTGACATGGGTGCTAAAGCGGCTCAACAAGCTTTGCAGAATTGTGGCTTAGCTCCTCAAGCCCTAGATATGATCATTGTGGCATCTATGAGTCCCGATTACCTTTCTCCAAGTACTGCCAACCTTGTTCAAGCAAAATTGCATGCAGAAAATGCAGGTTCGATGGATGTTCAAGCGGCTTGCTCCGGTTTTTTGTATGCCCTTTCCATTGCTAAAGCCTTTGTAGAAGCTCAAACTTATCGTTATGTGCTTGTTGTTGCTAGCGAAAAGATGTCGGCTTTTGTTGATTATCAAGATCGCACAACATGCGTGCTTTTTGGGGACGGAGCCGGAGCAGCCGTTGTGGCTGCAGAAGGGGAAGGATTCCAGATAGAAACTGTCTGTTTGGGTTCTGATGGCCAGCTAGCAGATCGCATTATGATTCCTGCCGGCGGTGCGCGTCATCCTGCTTCTGCCAAAACAGTAGAAGAACGGCAGCACTTCTTTAAAATGTCAGGTAATGAAGTCTTTAAACATGCGGTGAGACGCATGGGAATGGCTGCACGCGAATGTTTAACGAAAGTGGGTTTACAAGAATCCGACATCAGTTGGTTTGTGCCGCATCAAGCGAATAAACGCATTATTGATGCTTTGGCAAAAAATTTTAATATTCCTGAAGAGAAGGTGTACCAGACGGTGCACAAATATGGCAATACCTCTGCTTCTAGCATTGTGATTGCTTTGTGCGAGCTAGTTCAAGAGCATCAATTTAAAAAAGGAGAGCATTTTCTTCTGACGGCTTTTGGAGGCGGATTAACATGGGGAGCTTCTATTCTAACTAAAATATAGGGTGGATCATGAGTAAAAAATTTCAACGCATTGCTTTTCTTTTTCCGGGACAAGGAGCGCAATATCCCGGGATGGCACAAGATTTTGTCAGTGAATTTTCAGCGGCTCGTCTCACATTTGAAGAAGCAGATGATCTGCTTAAACGCTCGTTATCTTCGATCATTTTGCAAGGTCCTGAAGAAGTTCTCACACAAACTAAAAATAGCCAAGTAGGCATTTATGTGACTAGCATCGCGATTTTAAGGGTGGTGCTAGAGCTCTACGAATTACAGCCTTTTGTGTGTGCGGGATTGAGCTTAGGAGAATATACGGCTCTTACTGCGGCAGAATGGCTCCCCTTTCGTCATGCATTACCATTGGTGCAACATCGTGGGCAGTTTATGAATGAAGCGTGTGAAGCGACAAAAGGGACCATGGTTGTCGTAATGGGATTGGAACCTTCTGTTGTAAAAGAAATGGTGCGTGAAATCAATTTGCCGCACGATTTGTGGATTGCCAATTATAATTGTCCGGGTCAAATAGTGTTGTCAGGGACGATTAAAGGTATTGAAGCCGGATCAGAAGCAGCAAAAGCACGCGGAGCTAAGCGCGTTTTGCCTTTGCAAGTGCATGGTGCTTTTCATAGCGGTTTAATGCAAATGGCAGAAAAGAAACTAGCTCCTTATATTCAACAGGCTCCTTTAGTGAAAGGAACAGCGCAACTGGCGATGAATGTCCCTGGAGGTATCGTTCATGAGGTAGATTTAGTACGCCTTTATCTAATTGAACAAGTAACACATTCTGTTTGTTGGGAACAAGGAATTCACGCCATGGAATTGCAAGAAGTCGATTTATATATTGAGTTTGGTCCCGGTAAAACCTTAAGCGGTATGAATAAACGCATAGGGGTAAAGGCACCCATCATCAATATTGAGAAAATAGAAGATTTAAAGCAGCTAACGGATTTGGAAAAAGCAGGAGAATATCGATGAAAAATCTATTGCAAGATCAAGTTGCGGTGATTACAGGGGGAAATGTCGGGATCGGTAAAGCCATTGCTTTGAAACTGGCCGAAGAAGGTGCAAAAGTGGCGATTTTGGGCACAAATGCAGAAACGGGAAATGCTACAAGTGAGGAAATCAAACAAAATTATCCGAGTTCACAAGCCAAATTCTATGCTGTAGATGTGTCCAAAACAAATGCTGTAGATGAAACGCTTAAGAAAATTCAAGAAGATTTTGGACAAGTCGATATCTTAGTGAATAATGCAGGGATTACAGCCGATCAATTACTCATGAAAATGTCAGAAGAAGAGTGGGATAAAGTTCTCGATGTCAACTTAAAATCTTGTTATAACACCTGTCGTGCCGTTGTGCGTGCGATGATGAAAGCCAAAAAAGGTAAAATTATCAATGTCAGTTCGGTCGTCGGATTGATGGGAAATGCAGGACAAGCCAATTATGCCGCTTCTAAAGCAGGAATGATTGGATTTACAAAAGCGCTGGCGAAAGAATTGGCTCCCCGCCAGATTTTAGTGAATTGTGTTGCACCCGGTTTTATTCAAACTAAGATGACAGACAAATTAAATGAAGCCCAAAAAGAATCCATTTTAAAGGGAATCCCTTTAGGACGAATGGGGGATCCAGTAGACATCGCTTATACTGTGTGGTTTTTAGCGAGCCCTTTATCTAACTACATGACGGGGCAAGTCATGACAGTGGATGGTGGATTGGTGATGTAAGTATATTTTTAAAGTGAAAAATTTGTTGTGTTTTTTATTATAAAATATTACAATTTATTTAAATTTTGTTTGTTAAAATAAATTGTTTTTTTTATCAATAAATAGGGGGAAATCATGTTTGTAACTGGTCATTCTAATAGTTGTAGTCATTCAGCTGGTTTAGTAAGAGAAGAAGTTCATTCCTCCTCATTGTCTTCTTTACCCACAACTATTCCCAATCGACTCACTAAACTGTTCAATGCAAAGCCTTCCACTTATAAACTGTTTTTTGTCAAAGATGAAGAAGGACGACAATATGTCATTAAAGGGTTACTGGCACGTGACAATGACGCAAAAAGAGCAGCTGGTTTGAAGCATGAAGCAGAAGCGTATGCAGCACTTCAAAGTTTAGGGGCTTCTGTTCCACAAACAAAATTCATTCAGCACGAAGAAAATGTTGTCATCGATTTTGGTCATGGCGAAACAGTCGAGCTGTTGCCCAATGTGTTGGTGATGGAATATGTGGAAGCGAAAGATCTTTTGGATTTTGTGAAGGAAAATACGAATAATCCAGAAAAACTAAGAAAGTTATCCGATGAAATGAATCATCAATTCCTCTCTATTCTTTTAGCAGGTTTATATGATGTTCCGGGAATGCGCTATGATAACGTTCTTGTGACGCCGGAAGGAAAGTTAGTTTTGATTGATATGACCGCTTCGTTTGATAAGATGTATGATGGAACACAGAAAAATACAAGCTTTGTGGCAGGCAATTGGAAACGAGAAACACCCGGTTTTTTTGGCGAAGAACTAGATCCAAGTACATATATGACAGATCCTCGTTTTGTCATCTGTGATTTGACTAAACTATTTGATCCTAAATTCTCACAAACTTCCATGCTATTGAGAAGTCTAACTTGGGAAACAATCGAAACGCAAGTCAAAAATTTTAGTCCTTCTACAGTGATTGAGATGGAAAACCAAGGACAATTTTCAAAAGAATTTGGAGATTTTCTTGTCAGCCGTGGAAAATACCTTCAAGACAATCTCGACTTATTAAAAAAAGTTTGGGAAGAGAAAATTTCTCCAAAACTCAATTCAGTGAAAGCTCTACATGAACAAGATTGGAAGACTATCCCACAAGGAACAGCTTACATCCCGATGCAATCCTTCCATTTTGGCTTGACTGAAGTGTCATTTGCTCCTAAAGGGGATAAATCTAATAAGCCGCAAGAACCTTCTTTTAATCCTGAATTAGCAGGATTGCCAAACTTAGGGTATTTAGTGGTTGTGAAGGAACCTGGAACTGGCAATATTTATTTGAAAGACGATGGAACGATTCCATTCGCTAAGAGAAAAGAAGCGGCTGATGATATCAAAATTCTTTTTAGAGGCTTAATAGCAGGTCAAGGGGCGTTTTGGGAAGGAAAATATGTGGCAGCTGATGATGCGATGATAGATGTTCAATTGAGCGAAGATACAGCTGCTCGTTTTTGTACTTATAATCCCGTGAGTGGTGGACCAAAACCAGGATTAAAACTGGTTTCTGTAGAGGCAGCTATTCAAGGGTTAGAAGAGAAAGGACATACTCTTCAAGCAGATCTCATTAGAAAGGCGTTTGGGCAAGAGCCTCAGCATCATAGTGATTTGAAAAATATTCACCCTATGCATGCAAAAGCAGAAGCCGAAAAAAAAAGCTAGAGTATGCGGTTCAAGTTAAAGCCGGATGGATGCATTCTATCCAGCAGCAACTTCAAGAGAGATGGATCTCCAATTATTTGTGGAGTCTTTGGAAACAAAAAAGACGCGAATATGGAGAGACCTCTCTTGAGGTATTAAAGCAAAAGCAACAAGAGTTTTATCAAGCAGAAAAAAGCCAAGCCGAGGTGGCTTACCGGAAAGAGGCTGAAAAAGAACTTCAAACGTATCTAGCCACTCATCCACGCCTCTCTTTAAAAGATTATCGCTCGTCATTCTTAAAACAACTCCATGAACCAAATTTAGTTTGTTCTTTTCACAAAGAATTTGACCATACACAAGCGTTAGCGCCCTTTTATTCTTCCTTAGATTCAACACCATTAGATATCCAAATTGATCAATTGTTTGACAAGCAACTGATAGATAAGCTCAAACAATCAAGAAAAAGTCTTTCAGCAGGCTTATTATTAACTTTTCCCGATGGAAGAATTGTCATTGTAGAACCCACGGGACATTTTGGGGGATATTCAAGTACTTTTCCAAAAGGGCGGGTAGAAAAAGGTGACTCTATTTTAGAAACGGCTCTTAAAGAAACCCTAGAAGAGACAGGGTTTCAAGCTCGTTTGGATGGAAAATGGCATGGATTATATGAAGGGCAATCGACTTGGGTGTGGATGTTTAGTGCACAGGTGATAGGAGGGGATCCTAGTCAAGCTGATTTTGAAACAGATTATGTACATTTAGTTCCGCGTGATCAAGTCTTAGAAAGGCTTCAATTGAATCAAGGGACGTGGCCGTCCCATGCTTATCAAGATTTTCTTAAGGAGCAAATTCATTATCCTTTAATCCTTGATTAAATTGAGGCAATTTAAGAAAATAGAAGCTTTTACGGATTGATATGATCAAGTCCTAAAAAACTGAGAAAGCTTAAAGAAGGAAATACCATGGCCATTGAACAAGAAGTCATAGACATTGTCGTCGAGCAACTCGGCGTTGACAAAGATGATGTCACACCAGAAAAATCTTTTGTAGAAGATTTAAATGCAGATTCATTAGATCTCACAGAGCTCATCATGACCTTTGAAGAGCGTTTTGGATGTGAAATTTCCCAAGAAGATGCAGAAAAGTTGAAGACTGTACGTGATGTCATCAACTATTTAGAAAAGCGTAAAGCTGAATAATCAGCGATCTGTGTTGCCCATTCAAGCCTCGGTTTCAAATCGAGGCTATTTTTTACTCTCTTTTTATCATTTAAATCTGTGCTATAGGAAAAATTATGAATGCTTCTACTTCTACGGTTTCATCTAGCTCATCTCAATCGACTTCTTTGCCTATGTCGGCTATTTCTCAAACTCGCTTTTTACAACGCGCTGTGAGGCAATTATTTGCACGTTTGATTTATCAAGAATGTGCTGTATCGGAAGATTTCAATCATGTTGTCCAAAAAATTCATCGTCTAACTTCTCAACAATTTGCAAGTGTAGATGCAGACAATATGTGGGCATATATGGGCGCTTGGGAGAAAAATTTAAATGAAGATAAAATTTCTTTAAGAGTAAATATCACGGATTTTAAAGATGCGCTTCAAAAATATGCCATATCGTTAAAAGAACATGCTGTGGATGAACGTATTTGTGATCTTTGTATAGGATGTTTAGATTCACATGAAACAAGTAAGCTTTTTCCTCGTCAATGGCAAGGCGATGGGTTAGTACGCATTAGTGCTAGCACACCCGGTCGTAGCACTTTTGGAAGCTTAGTAGTCACTATTTATGACAAAGCTCAAGGGCAGCCGGGGGAATCTAATTGGATACCTTGGACAAGTAAGTTAGAGAATTTGCAGAGAAAATGTGGAGAAAACTTTCTATCGCCTTCCGGTTTTCATGAGCAAAGAGTATTTTGGCAGAAAGCGAGTCGTGTTTTTGAGAAGTATAAAGACTATATTTTGACGCCAATTCAATTGAAATCTTTAAGTCACGTGTTAGAAACCAAAAACACAGAAGAAATTCAAAAGCTTTGGAGTGAAGTTGAGGGCCATATTTTACCTGATCAAACACAGCTTGGTTGCCAAGAGAGCTATGATTTGAAGTTTAGTCATCAGCCTGATCAAAAAGCTTCTACATTAAAATTAGTGAATCAATCTTTTCATCCCTTATTATCGGGGAAAATTTCGTTTGAGCACTTTTTAAAAGAAGTTATGGTGGGATCTAATTCTAAAGTGTTTCTTACATTTAACAAAGAAAAGCAGAATTTGCCTAAAATTCTAGGATTAAAAGAAGGGGTTTACACTATCACAAGAAGATCAACACAATCTATTTATTCTTCTGATAAAATGGCAATTGAATATCACATGTATGATGTTACACAACAACCAGAAGGCACAGCAGTGATTTTTCATCATTTATCTTATGAAGGGGACGATGAATCCCAATCTACTGTCTTTGAACAATGGCAACAAAAGCTTTATGCAGTTGCACATCATTTGATGAATGACGCAAGAAATGAACAACCTCTTTGGGTGTATGCTGATAGTTGTCCACAAGTTTCCCGCTTCTTAATAGGATATGACATGTATGTGGAGTGGCAAAAATGTTTGATGAAAGGATATGAACCTGAAAGAATAGAAGAGCTTCAAATCTTTTTACAAGCGTATTTATTTCAATTCGAGTATCAATGGGGGTATCGCCCAATTGAAACATACGAGCAATTTGTAACATTGTTGCGTTCTCTTACTGATATGGGAGCAGATTTTAAAAAACATTATGTGGATGAGATTTTGAAAAGTCCAAAAGATGACGATATGCCTTCATTATCACAAGTAACAGAAGAAGATATCAGTACTGAAGAAGATATTGAAAATGAAGAGGGAGATATTGAGAGTGAAGAAGATATTGAAAATGAAGAAGATGATGATGAACCATCAGCAAAGAAGCTGAAAATCAATAGTCCTGATTCAAGTCCTTACTCAAGTCCTGAACTCTAAGAAGTATAGGTTCACTGTGTACATAGACTGTTTGCCGTTTGTGCGGCAGCACTATCACTGCATTAGCCCAGACGCTTCCCTAACGATTCACCTACAGCAACTGCAATTGCTCCTACCAGAAGACAGCCTCCTATAGCTACTACAGCAGCAAACAGTCCTATCGTTATTGGAATGGCAGTAGAAATTTTTGTAACAGTTTTACCAAAACCAAGTGCTTTTAAAGCATAAGCTGTGATGAAACCTAAACTAATTCCTCCAACAGCAATAACTAACCCATTTCCAACAAAATTAATTGGACCACTAATAAAATCATAATCACCTTTTCTTTCTGCAAACTGAATTGGAAAACCCATAAAACACCTGTGTTAATTCTAAATTGTATTAATATTATAATTTTATAGTCAATAAAATAGAATTTTTCTATTAATAAACAGCTTGTATAGGTGTAAATCTCTTGGTGAGTTTCGACACCACATAAATTGCTAATGCACTGCAAATAAATCCCGGAATCATAGGAAGCAGTTCTGGAAAAGAGGCATCATCTGTCAGTTGTTTATTCAGCCAGGGCCAGACCATGACCACGCCTGTCCCTACGATAATGCCTGCGAGTGCTCCATAACGATTGATTTTATTAGAGTAAAGACTCATTAACACTAAAGGCCCAAAAGCGCTTCCTAACCCTGACCAGGAATAAAGCACTGTATCAAGAATCGTTTTACTGCGGTTAAACGATAGTAACAAAGCAATAATGGAAATAAGTACCACACTTAATTTAGAGACCCATAATACTTTGCGATCCGATGGAGGATGCTTGTGCAACGGTTTATATAAGTCAGAACTGATCATCGATCCGCATACTAAAATTTGCGAGTCCATGGTGGAGAGGTTTGCTGCGATGACCGCACACAAAATAATGCCGCCTATAAAAGGATGAAAGAGGCTTTTGACCATCTCAATAAAAACCATTTCAGGTTTTTCTAATCCTTGTGGAAAATACGCAATGGCGACTAATCCCACTAAAGTAGCGGCTCCTAATGCTACGAGTTGCCATGACATCCCCAGCCACTTCGATTTATTCATTTCAGAGACATGTTTAATTCCCATGAATTTTGTGATGATATGCGGCATCCCGAAATAGCCTAATCCCCAGCCCAATATAAGAGAGATAATCAAAATGTACGCATCTATTCCTCCTTTGGGAATGATACTTAAAGGAATCTCTTGTTGTTGCGCTGTTTGGACAATTTGATTCCATCCATCAATTTTAGACCATACCATGAAAGGCACGAGTAAAATCATCAAGAGTAAGAAAATACCTTGAAAAAGATCTGTCCACGCAACGGTGGTATATCCTCCCACGAAAGTATAAATGACCACAACCAACATGGCAATAGATAGTCCCAAGAAATAATCAAGTCCAAACAACGATTCTAACAAGTACCCCATGGCAATCAAGCCGGCCGATAGATAATGCGTTAAAAAGATGACCATGACTAGCGCACTGGCTATGCGAATGATTCCTGTTGTGTCATGAAAGCGTTTTTCAAAGAAAGAGGAAAGCGTATAGCAATTATAGGTTTCTGTCATAGAGCGCAAACGGGGTGCCACAAATTGCCAGTTGAGAAACATTCCCCCTAATAAACCAATCGCGATCCAAATTTGCGGCAATCCCAATACAAAGATGCTCATGGGAAATGCCATGAATAACCACGCACTCATGTCGCTGGCATGCGCAGATAGAGCTACAAGCCAAAAGCTCAAAGAGCGATTACCCATGATATAGTCTGAAGAGGTTGTTTGTTTTTTATGAAAAATTAATCCAACCAACAAAAGTAAGCTAAAATAAACTACAAAAGCGGCAATAACCCAACTTGATTGTCCTTCTAGGTGCATAACATTTACTCGTTTAGGGCGTTTCAGAAATTTTAATTTGCATGCTAATCATTTGAAAATTGCGTTTGACTTGTTGTTTCTTCGCTAAAAAATTGAGTTCATTAGTGAGCATTGTATAAATAATCTCTAATCCATCTTCTGCAAAATGACGTAACACACGTCCCAGCCAATTTTCTAAATGTTCTTGTGTCTCAAAATGCTCAATTAAACTGCTATTATATAAGAATACCATATCTTGATTCTGCAAGGGAATGTCATTGTGGTCTTCTTTTATAAATTTTTGGGATTTAATAGACCAGACAAGAGGTGGAAATAAACGATTCACTTGATAATGTAGCAAACTAAAATTTTGCCGAAATTGGCACTCAACAAAAGATTGATGATCAAGTGTTTCAGTAGGTAAATAAGCGTGCTGATTCAGTTCAAAAAGACCTGCAAATCCTTGTTCTTGCGCTTCCACTAAGCAAAGGGTTAACTCTTGGGGAGAGGTGCGATCTATTTTAAGTAACAATCCTTTCTGCAAAGGCGATAAGGGAACTGAAATAAGCTTTAAACGCAAGGAAGCATGCTGAAATTGTTCCACCACTTTGTGCAGCATGTAATGTTGTAACAGCTGGGCGCATTCATATTCTCCATACATGCGCTCACGAATGAGAGAACTTTCTCTTAAACGGCTCATATGTTCCACAAGGCATTCGCTCATGGTGTTCAGATTATGCGCCAGTTCTTTAATTTCTTTAGGACCTTCCACTTGAATATTTGCTTCATAATCGCCTGCAGCAATTGCTAAAGCCGCTTGATTCAACTGTTGCACAGGTTTGCTAATCCGATCGGCAATCAAAAAGACTGTCACAATCACAAAGAGGATAGTAATGAAAACGCCTGCTAGAATGGCCATTAAAGCATTTTGTAACTTTTGATCGATCGCCTTCATGCCTACATCAGCACCTAATAAAGCGAGAACTTCTCCTGATCCATTAAAAATGGGCGCGTAAGCGGACATAAAGCGTTCATGTGTTTTACGCGTTTCATAAATGGGTGTCACGAAAGCTTTTTTAGTTAAATACACTTGGCGTTCATCTGTTTCACTAAAATCGTAAGAGCCTGGGGGTTGAAGGGAGCTTGGTTTTTGTTCACCTACTTCAACTAAGAAGACTTGTCTATAGGCATTTTGTGGATTATGTCCTTCATAAATTTCATTAAACGAGTATTCAGGATGATCGGGTAGGACATATTCTCCTTCAGAAACAGGTTCAATTTGCACAATGTACATATTGGTTACGCCCAATTTTTGACGTAGAGAGGCCAGGCGTTGACGTAACTGTTGATAAGGAGTGGTTAAAATGACTCCGGGATCATGCACATGCTTAATCATCCACTCTATTTCATCGATGTGAAAAGTTTGAGCAGTTGTGACAACAATGGATTGTAATCTCGATTTAAAACTATGTAAAATTTCACGTGACCAATTGAAGTAAAAAAAGCAAGAAATCAGCACGACAAAAGCCATGAGAGGAGGAAGTAAGAGCAAAAGAAGGCGTGAACGAATGGTCATTTATCACCTTCTACACTTTTAATGGGTCTAAATTGGACAGCTGAGGTGTATACTTGCAAGAAGCCAATGGCGACTGCAGGACATTCAGAAATGATGTTATAAAGGTTTGTGCGTGATAAAGTCAGTACATGCGTTTCGACAGGAGTAAACGCCGCATAAGCACGTGGTTTGTTATTGAATAGCGATTCTTCTCCAAAGAAATCCCCACTGCCTAGTGTGCAAATGGGTTCTTCTTGCGGAGTGCGTATTTCGACTTGTCCTTTTACAATGAAATACATGCGATTGGCGTCTTCGTGTGCCACAAACACATAATCCCGCGGATCAAACACGACTAATCCTAATTTATCTGCAATCGACAATAAAAGATCGAGATCAAGCGCACCAAAGAGAGGCGTGCGTTTTAATAAAAAAGCTTTATCAATTAAAGTTAAACGCTTCATGCTTCTAATAACTCATAAGCAAAATGGTGAAAGATCTCATCTTGGCGCGACATTTGTTGACGCAGGGATTCACGCCAATTAGGTAAATCCAAATGATATTTCATCGTTGCTGCGATAATCTGATCAATTTGTGCCGAAGACGCACTCATTTTATCTAAAAGAGCTTCCAAACTCAAGGGTTCATGTCTTGATTTGACGTATGCGCGAATTTTTTCTTCATAAGGAATGTCATCTACTAAAGGCTGTAACAGGCGAAAAATGGGCGTTTCACAGGTTTTTTCCAGTGTTTCAACTGCTTGACTGCGCACTTTAGGATTACGACTCCTTAAAGAACGGGAAAGCAACTCTTCATCTTCCACTTCGCCTGCTACTCCTAAAAGTTGAATAATAAAGTCCAAAACAGAATGATAGCCCGTGATGAGTACATCCCTTAACATGCTCGCATCGATATCCGGATGAAGAGCTTCAATATTATGATAGTGATAAAAATAGAAATAAGCGCGCTCAATTTCTTGCCGGATAATATCTGATAAATGCGCACGTAATTGAGGCAGGGCTAAACGTCCTAAAATGCGACCTGCTAATAAACGGCAGCGATCAGGCACTTGTGTATCACGCAAAATAGAAAGAAGAGCGGGAACTGTGCGTAATCCCATTTGATAAATAATTGTTTCGGTCAAACGCCTCTCATTGGGACGGAAATGCAAACTGGCTTGAATGATGTCATTCACCAAGCTCGAATCATTAATATGTCGCAAAGCCTTTAAACAAGAAAGGCGCACTTCATTGTCACTCATTTGACTTAATTGAGCAATGAGTTGAGGGGCTTGACGAATAGAATCTAAAACACCTGCTTCTGCTATTGATTTGGCTGCGATGCGCGCCACTTTTAAAGAAGGATGTTTCAGATAAGACAGCAGAATGTCGATATCATGCGCATCGCCCTCAATTCCTAAAATTTGCAGCCCCATGCAGAGCTCTTCTTCGTGATGTGAATCGAGCAACAATTTGAGATGATGAGCGGCTAACGTGCGATTGTAAGCGGCTGTGGTGGGCGGAACATAAGCTAATGATTTCTTTAAAGCGACAATGGCAGCACCTTGTAATTGAATGTCCGCATGCTTTAGATCGCTCATCGCTTTCTCAGGATGCAATAAACCTTGTTTAGCGAGATAAAAATGCACCGTACTTTTCAATTGCGGATCAAAATCATGTTGAATCCATTCTTGTAAGGCATCTAAAACAAGATTGTTTTTAGCAAACACACTTTGCTCAAAAAGGGTGACTAACTTAATTTTGGCAGATGGTTTCATTTGAGAAGCATAATTCAGCAGGCGCTTAAGAATCGTTGCGTCTTCAAAAGCTAAAAGGCCTTCACAGGCAAATAATTGGGCATTTTCATCCCCTAGCTTTAGGATGCCTAATAAACGATGTTCGGCGATTTTTTGTTGCTTATCACTCATCTTACCTAACCAATCTTCAATGCTGCGTTGCAAGTGAATGGCATTTTCAGACAAGTTGAAAAAAATGGCTTTGACATAGCGTGTGCGTAAAGCTAAAGCAACACAGAGTAAACAAGAGGCTAAGATTAATCCTAATAACTTACTGTGCTCTTGAAAGAAAGAAAGGAGCATAGCGCTGGTGAGCATTCCGACAGGCTCAAAAAAAGATTCAATCATGACACGAATTTTGTATTTGACTTTGGTGGGCACGGCATTGAGGAGTAAATTGAAATTGCTATCGTCAATGACATAAAGCGTGCCTTCGACCACGAAAAAACCGATCAAGGGAAAAACTAAGCTATTGCTAACCAACCAGCCTGAGAAAGAGATAATCAATAAAAGAGGAGTGACAATGAGCATGCTGCTAATTCCAAAACGACGTACTAGACGGCTATAAAGGAAAAGTCCAAATAAAAGATTGCTTACACTCACGGTAGCTAAGCATTTTCCTAAAAATAAAGTTAAGCTCGCTTCCGTATCTCCTGTTGCATCGAGAGCAGGTTGAGTAGCAAAATAATTCTCAAATGTGAACATGTAGTTATACTCAGTGATAACCAACAATAAATAAATGAGAAAATTACTGGTCATCAGTAAAAGAGTAAAAGGCGAAGCGAGAATGGATTTGATCAAAAATTTAAATGAATTGCCTTGCTCATATACTTGACCTTCTTGTGCACTATCCTCGTGGATAACCAAAGGAACATCTCGTGCAATTTTGCGCACCCATAAGTAAGTAAAGCTCAAGAGAGTAATAATCAAAATAATGAGATGATTCAAATCTAAAAGACCTGAGTGCATCAAAGTTCCCGTGCTGGCTGCTCCTAGAAAAATGGTAGAACTAAATAAACTATACAATCTCTTCGCATCTTGTAAATGGTGATACTGATCAATAAAAGTCCAGTAACAGGTCATTAAAACAGCAAAGAGAAAAAAACCGGCAAGTTTAAATGCATACCAAAGCCATTGAGCATCTGCGCCAACCTCTAGTAGGCGACAAATAAAAGCAAAAATATAAAATGTGATGCCTAACGTTAAGGTTGTCAGATAAATGCGGTAAGAGGAGAAATGATGAAAGGCATAAAGCAAAATACACGCAATGCACAACATGCCGCAAGAGGTCATGGTATAAGCTTGAGGGAGTGATTCTGCTCCTACATGCAAAAGAAACAACGCATCGGCAAATTTCAAGCCGCATGTGGCTGCAAAAGCCCATAAAAATCCGAGACACGCAAAAATCAAAGCATTGCGCTCTTCCCCAGGATAAATATGAAAAAGGCGTTGTAAGATTCCTTTTTTTGTCGCGGTCATCCTAATTAAATTTCACCTTATTTTAAGCAAAAAATTAAGTGGTAGGATTAATTATGACAGCAAGTAATAAATTATTCAATCTCTTAAAAATTAATTCTAAAGTTTTTAAAATGAGGGTGTTATTTGATAGTGGACGAAGTGGGCGGAGTGGATGAGGTGGATCATGTAGGCGTGTCTTACTTGATCTTTTGAAGCTTACACGCTAAACTAGTCATTTAAACTTTGTTTAAAAGGAAGTAAGATGGAAAAAACGAAATTATTGATCATTGGATCAGGCCCTGCGGGCTACACAGCTGCCATTTATGCGGCGCGTGCGAATTTGGAGCCGGTTTTATTCGAAGGATTTTTTGCAGGAGTTGCGGGTGGTCAGTTGATGACAACGACTGAAGTAGAGAATTATCCAGGTTTTCCGGATGGTGTTTCAGGTCCTGAGCTGGTTGAGCATTTCCGCAAGCAAGCATCGCGTTTTGGGACGCGCATTTTGAGTGAAGATGTCGATTCTGTTGATTTCAGTCAGCATCCATTTATCGTCAAAGGCAAAAAAACAACATTTGAAGCGCATGCTGTCATCATTGCAACGGGAGCGACAGCTAAGCGGTTGGATATCCCCGGAGCACGCGATGGAGAATTCTGGCAAAAAGGGGTAACAGCTTGTGCAGTGTGTGATGGGGCGGCACCTATTTTTCGCAATCGACCCTTGTTTGTGATTGGAGGGGGCGATACCGCCATGGAGGAAGCGCTCTTCTTAACCAAATTTGGCAGTCGTGTTTATATCGTGCATAGACGCGATCAACTACGAGCCTCCAAAATTATGCAGGAGCGTGCGCTTAAAAATCATAAGATTGAAGTGTTATGGGATTCAGAAATTAAATTTGTCGGTGGCGATTCTGTCGTGACCAATGTCATCGTTCAAAATGTGAAAACACATGTTAAAACAACGATGGAGGCAGGAGGATTATTTTTTGCCATTGGACATAAACCCAATACCGAGTTTCTGCAAGGGCAAGTGGAATTGCATCCGACAGGGTATATTAAAGTTTTTAATGGAACACATACAAGCGTGGAAGGCGTCTTTGCGGCAGGTGACGTGCAAGATCATGTGTATCGTCAAGCCATTACTGCGGCCGGAAGTGGATGTATGGCAGCTTTAGATGCAGAAAGATGGTTAGCAGAACAAGGAATCGGTGAATAATGATGAAGATCAGAAAATGGATGGCGTTCGCCCTTGTCACTTGTACATTTAATTTGCTTGAAGCGACTCAATACCAACCTTGGTTGGGGAATACCTTAGAGTTTGAGTGGCGGACGTCCTTGCTTTATCAAAATTATTCTTCTCTTTCTTCAGGCGGGCATTACATTAAACATCCCGCGAATAATCTTTTTTTGGATGCAAGTTTGAGTAATGCTTTTGACAATTTTGGAGGAGAATTAGAGGTTGTTGCGGCGAGTACAAGACGTCAAGCGGGCAATATTGATCATTTTAAAGCAACAGGACGTGTGCTTTGGGACGATGACATTGCGGGCGATCCGTTCACTTTGACCATCGGGTTAAGCCTTTCGCAAGCTTTCTGGCCGGCTGTCAGGGATGTGAGCTCGTTTCATCATGGACGAGGGGAGGCAGAGCTTTTCATTTCGGTTGGACAAGAAACAGCTGATGAAATTGTGTGGGATTCACGTTGGTGGGCCATGACAGCTTTTGGAGCTGGGGATCGAGGATCGCCTTGGGTACGGATACAGTTTGCGTATGAGAAGCGCTATTGTGTGCTCCATGAATTTAAAATCTTCTTAAACACCTTATGCGGACTAGGTCACAAGAGATTAAAGCCGCATGATTTTCATGGCTACGGCTCTATTCGCCATCGCTCGGTTGATTTAGGCGTGCGTTACACATATGTCATGGAATATTTTGGAAGCGCAAGCCTAGAATATGCCTATCGCGTGTATGGCTTGAACTTTCCAGTAAACACCCATCAGGTATTGGCGCAGATTCTATATACTTTTGGGTTATGAAAGCCTGTTTTTAGGAATTTAAGATCTTCTCTACTGTTTGCATTGGAATGTAGAGCGACATGGGATTTTCTTCGTAGGAAAAGAAACCAAATCGTTCGTAAAACTTTTTTGATCTTTCATTTTTTGCGTCTACTACAATAGCGTAAGCTGCTATTGATGTGGATGCCTCCATAATTCTTTCAAAAGCATCCATTAACAAAAGTTTACCCATGTTTTTTCCTTGATGTTCTACATCAACAGCTAATCTTCCTATTCTAGCGACAGGAATGGAATATCGAGGTAAACCTTTTCTGAGTTCTTCTGAAATCTCATTAAAATCAATAATGGCCATACTAATAGTATAAAAACCAATCACTTTTTCTTCATGAAGTAAGACAAATGTTTTTCCTATATTTTTTTTATGATTACCTTTGGCAAATCGTTTTAAATACTCATCAAGTTCTTTTATATCACTTGAAAAATCTTTATATGAGCTGGGACTAATTTGATCGATTGATTTTGTCGATAGCATGTTTAGCCACGTTTCACTAAACGTTTATAGTCTTTATAAGCTTGCTTCAATGCTTTATTGGGTTCAGGAGGATTATCCAGGGCAGCTAGAAAAGCATCTCGATCTTTATTGTTAAGCAGAATAGATTCTTGACGTCTCAATATTTCGGAAGAGCGTTCTAAAGCAATAGTTCTCAAAAACGAAGATAGGTTCATACCTAATATATCAGCTGCTTTTTCAAATTGTTTTAATTCAACAGTACTAGTTCTAAATTCTACTCGTTCTCGCTTCATAATATTCTCCTTTTTCTTTATTATAGCATATGTACGTAAAATGTCCAAACAATTCGTTTATATTCCCAGAGCAATTGCATTAAGTGAGGCCTGTTCTTTTATCTTTGCTTGAGATAGAACCTTTGATTTTCTTTATCTACTCTAGGGTATGTCAAGGAAAATCACATGTTCACTATAAAAATACCTTGAAAATTCTAAATCCATTTAAAATTTACAAGGTATTTTTCCTGTATTGAATAATACCATTTCTTAACCAAATGACGAATTAACATTTACAATCAACATTTTTTAACCAAATGGCGAAGGCTGTTGCGTAAGCATGGCAATGACTAATCGAGACACACAACTTAGGTTCTTCGAATAGTTCAAGGGCCCAAGGAGATAAGAAAACACAGGGCTTACCTTTTCCATCTGGAAGAATTTCGATATCCAACCAGCTTAAACCTTGTGTGAATCCTGTGCCTAGAGCCTTGACAACAGCTTCTTTGGCAGCAAAGCGTCCGGCAAAATGAAGAGCAGGTTCTTTGCGCTTAAGGCAATAGTCCTGCTCATATGAAGTGAAAACGCGATTAAGAAAGCGTTGGGGATAGCGCGTGAGGAGCGCTTGAATACGCGCGACCTCTACAATATCGTTGCCAATCCCCAATACCATAATCTATAAAGCTAAAAAGTTTTTATGGGCTTCGATTTCTTGACCGGAAGGCAGCGTCATATAGTCTTGATCTTGATCAGTCAATAAACTGCCTTCTTCTGCGGCATTACAGAAAATCATGCGACCAGAAGACGTGTGCTTCACTGATAACACATACGCCTTAATAGATTCGCCAATAAATTCTGCACCGCCATTAACCACGACCATTGTGCCATCATCGAGATAACCCACTCCTTGGCGAGCTTCTTTTCCATAACGCTGAATCTTGATGTTGATCGCTTCACCCGCTTGTGTGATCGGTTTTAAAGCGTTCGATAACATGTGAATATTGATAATACGGACACCTTCAATCGACGACTGTTGAATGCGATTGATGTCTGACGTAATAATGTGTGTATCGAGAAAACGTGCCAAACGAATCAATTTGGCCATCGGATCTTTAATTTCCGTGAAGTCGGTGTCGACATAACGTAAATCTAAAGAAGGCAAACTTTCTAATTTTTTAATGATTTCTAAACAACGACGCGCTTTGGCCTTTGTATTTTCGTCTCCTGTTTCAGCTTGTGCATAAAGCTCTTTTAAAGCAAAGCGAGGAATAATCAAATGGTGATCTAGCAATCCCGAAGAAGCTAAATCAATAATACGTGGATCAGTTAGAATTGATAAGTCAACTAAGATATCTTTTTTCTTTAAACTCATTTGTTTAAATTCCACAAAAGGAATACTCAAGTGAATTTCTTCTGCTGCTCTAACTGTCATCACCATTCCAATATAAGCACAGACCACATAAACTAAGAAACGTAGAGGCATAGAAGCAGCAGTTGCTGTTTCCCAGCCCATGACGCCGCCCAAGCTGAATAAAATGACTTGAGCCATCACATAACCAAAGAATAAACCTAAAGCTGCTGTGTTAAATGAACGTAAGTTAAAGCGTTTAAAAATGAAATCACATCCCACTAAAATACCTGCTAATATGCCGCCGCTTAATAAACCAACAGCTGTGTTAACCCAGTTAGATCCACCTTCAAAATAGTGTGTGGCAAAGTTAACAGAAAACAAAATGCATACAATAGAAAATAGAATCTGAATAAAAGAAATTGAAATACTCATAATTTTTAATTCTGTTCCTTTTGAAACGGTTAGATCTTTATGAGAGCGTTCATCAATTGTCTATCCACCCTAGTAAGCAACTTGTGGACACTCTCTAAGAAATTTAAATTTTTTTAAGAGACTTATCCAATCTTAACAAGGTCTTAATTTTTTGTACATAAATTTGCTGAACAGAAAAATTTTGCGATTAAATATAAATTAATTTGATTAAATTAAATCAATTTTGTTTAAAAATTAATGGTTACTTAAATAATTTGTGAATACAATTTAAAATTTTTGAATTATTTTTTTATAATACGCTTGTCTTGTGATAAGCATCAGAAAACTTGGCAACAACCCCAACTTGTTTTACACTTTCTTTTTTAATGTTAGAAAAATGGGGGTGTTATGTTCAAAGTAAATCATGTCACAATGATTGTGTTATCGGGTCTTGTATGGTTGGTTGTAGGGTGTTTTCTCTTGCCTTTAGGGCTTAATTTTATTGTAGGTTCTATTCTCAAAGAAAATTTAATGGCTGTGCGCCGTCCTATTTTAGATTTTTTAGCTCCTTTTGCAGGTGGTGTGGATTCAGCCGCTCTTTTATGGATTGTCTTTGCTCTTTTAGTAGGATTTTTCAAAGGGCGCTATGTCTTTGCAAAGACCGTGCAACGCAGTGTTACACGTATTCTTGCGCTTCCGAATCCTGCTCCTCTCAGTCAAATTTATCCATTAGCTTATTATATTCTATTAGGCTCCATGATTTTATTAGGCGTTCTCGTTCGCTTTGCGCCGCTTGATGTTCGTGGGGGAGTCGATGTGGCAGTGGGAGCTGCTTTGATCAATGGAGCGATGCTTTACTTTCGTCAAGCATGGAATACACGATTGAAGATGACAGGCTAACAGCTATTTTGAGGAATCGAAATGGACCTTATTGAATTCGAAGAGCTTTTATCTTTACTTCAAAATTGCGACGAATCAGAGAGGGTCGAAGTAAAAAGGTCGAGCGATAAGATTGGTCATAGCACTTTAGAAACAATTTGTGCATTTAGCAATGAGCCATCTTTAAATGGTGGCTATTTGGTATTGGGTCTAACAAAAAATGATTCAAATCAGTCTTCGCGCTATTTAGTAACAGGTGTTACGGATCCTGATAAGCTTCAAAATGAGCTTGTTAATTTATGCCGTCAAAATTTTAGCAAGCCCATTCGACCAGATATTGACGTATTGCAACATCCTCAAGGGACAATTCTCATTGCATATATTCCAGAAGCTGAACCTCAGGAGAAGCCTATTTTTATTAAAAGTCGAGGTCTTGAAGAAGGAGCGTATCGACGAATTGGTCCTACGGATCAATTATGTCAGCAAGAAGATGTGGATATGCTGTATCAAATGCGTTCTCAAAAAAAATTTGATGGAATGCTATTAGAGAATGCCTCTTGGAAAGATTTTGATCCACAAGCTATTGCTGCTTATCGCCATTATCGAAAAGAAGTGAATCACAAAGCCAAAGAATTAAATTGGAATGATCAAGAACTCATGTTGGCTTTAGGAGCGGTTGTAGAGACAAAAGAAGGTTTAAAACCTACTGTAGCAGGAATTATTCTTTTTGGAACAGATCTCGCTTTGAGAAGACTCTTTCCCATCGCATCGCGTATTGATTACATTTTGGTAGAAGGTCGTGAATGGGTGCCACACCCTAATAAGCGGTACTCACAATGTTATGAATTTAATGAAGCACTTATTTTAAGCTTACCTCGTATCATGACCCACATTATGCGTGATATTCCTCATGCTTTTTCCATGCAACCCAATAATATTTTTCGGGAAGATATTCCTTTAATTCCCGATATTGTGATTCGGGAAGCCGTTTGTAATGCGGTTATGCATCGTGATTATAGAGCCGGACAGGCTATTCAAATTGTTCGCTATGCAAATCGTATTGAGTTTTTAAATCCTGGTTATTCTTTAAAGCCTGAAGATCAGCTTGGACTGCCAGGATCTATTACACGCAACGATAAAGTGGCACGTGTTCTACATGATTTACATATAGCGGAAACAAAAGGAACGGGAATTCGTATTATGCGGGAGGTCATGAGAGAAGCTAATCTATCCGTTCCTCTTCTTGAATCTGATCGGGTAGCTAATAAATTCACTTTAACGCTTCTCACTCATCATTTATTTGATCAACAAGATATTGATTGGCTTAAACAATTTAAAGAATTCCATTTAAGTAGTGATGAAGCACGCGCACTTATAGTAGTGCGAGAAATGGGAGCGATTACAAATGCGGACTATAGAAATATTAATTGTGTAGATGTTTCAACAGCTAGTGTTCATTTAAAGCGTTTACGTGATTTGGAAATATTAGAGCAAAAAGGAAAAAGTCAATCAACTTACTCTTAACACCTATCAATTTATCTTATTAATTTTGTACACCAATGAAATAAATCCCATAAACTTGGTAGACAAATAAATCGTTGTGCGCATCTTAGAAGATAGCGCAGCCCACGCTTAAAATAAGAAACTAGGCTGCGATTA
>JASBUW010000106.1 GCA_030147755.1 Parachlamydiaceae bacterium | reverse complement strand
CCATCTACGTATCGGTTCAGTGTTTACATAGACTGTTTGCCATTTGTGCGGTAGCACTCTACCTCCATTAGCCCAGACCGCGCCCGTTTAGCGCTCGGACTGGCCTAATGCAGTTAGAGTGCTACCGCACAAATGGCAAACAGTCTATGTACACACTGAACCTATACGTAGATGCTTATCTTAATGACCCTGAATGACTCCTGACTCTCTTTTTTCCTCTGTGCTCTCTGTGTCCTCTGTGGTTAATAAATAAAATAACCACAGAGGACTCAGAGAGCACAGAGAGAAAAAAGAGTGAATCTTACCAGCTAGATTTCGTCACACCAGGAATCATGCCCATGGAGGCAAGTTCGCGGAATGTCAAGCGCGAAATTTTAAACTTGCGTAGATAACCGCGAGGACGACCGGTCATTTGGCAGCGGTTTCTCAAACGAATAATTGAGGAATCTCTAGGCATTTTATTGAGGGCAATACGTGCTTGCTCTCTTTCTTCATCGCTGAGATTCATATTATATACTTTATTGCGTAAGTCTTGTCTTTTATCCCATTTAAGTTTGACAAGTCTCTCACGACGCTTTTGCTTTTCTACAGATGACTTCTTCGCCATGTTATTTCCTTATTTTTTGCGGGCTGGCCCTTTTTGGCGCTGCTTGCGGTTAGGATCTTTCTTGTTAATCACATATAAGCGCCCTTGACGACGCACAAGAATATCGCCTTTTGAAGGATCAGCTTTAACCGATGCTTTGACTTTCATGATACTTCCTAATTCATTAATCAATAAAATTTTGAACCTATTTTGTTATTGACCAAGGTTCTCACGGCCAATGATGAGAGATGATAAACCATAGGTTTAAGCATTAAAAGATAGCGTAATGAATCATTTTGTTCAATCTTTTTTCAGAAAAAACTCACGAAAAATGATGAGTGAATCTTGCTTTTATTTCAGAAAAAACGTATCCTTATTATCCAATATCAATAACTAGTTAACTTTAAATTTGTAAGGAAAAACCGTGAAACGTACTTATCAACCTAGCAAACGTCGCCGTGCTTCTGAGCATGGTTTTTTGAAGAGAATGAGCACTGCCAATGGACGTAAAATCGTTAATAGACGTCGCAGACAAGGGCGTAAGCAATTAACACGCGTCTAAATTATTCTTTTCCTCCGTCAGTACGCTTACGCACTCGTCAGCAGTATAAGCGTATGACGCACCATTCACTCAAATGTAAGGGGCAATGGATTATCGTCGAAATTCTGCCCACTTCTCATTTTTCGTCGCGCTTAGGTATAACGGTCACTAAGCGTTTTGGTTGTGCATGCCAACGTAATCGTTTTAAAAGGATGGTTAGGGAGGCTTTTCGCTTAACCTATCTTCATTTTGCGGTGCCATTAGATATTTTGGTTAAACCCCGCAGCCAAGCCTTGCATGCGCATATGCAAGATATTCAACAAGAGTTGCTTCATTTTGTCGATCAAGTCAGGCAAAAAGTGAGTCAAGGATCCGCTTAATCTGATTTTGTTTATCCTGCCGCTTGCGATCCTGCTTATCTTGTTAAATATTAAAATAAAAAGATAAGCAGGATCGCAAGCGGCAGGATAAAGCTAATTAACCAGCTGCCATCACTTCTTCTTTTTCTATCACTTTAGAAAGCAGCTTTTTGACGGGTGAAGAAGGACACAATGCGGCATTGCGCAACGAAGCAGCGGCAGGTAAAAGAGGCTTAACAGGGGTAAGAGGTATTAAAACCTCTTGAATGACCTCGGACTCATAATTGTCCTCATCTTCTTCAAAAGCCGTTAATAGTTGTACTTGTTGCTCTTCCAAATCAGCGCTAAACGCATCCATTTTGCTTAGTTCATCTTGCGCATGATGCGGTGTCAATTGATCGAATAGAGTATACACTAAGTCTGTTAAGTAATCGTTGATGGTGTGAATTAATTCTTGTGCTTGAGCAAGATTAAAATAAGGTTCCAATTGATCCTTCTGAATCAATTCTTCAAATTTTATTTTTTTCTCAGTTAAAAGAATCATGTGTTCACAGATTTGATTCCAGTCTTTAAGAAGGAGCTGAATATTTGCTAAGGCTTCTTCTTGTTTATGCCATTCTTCATAAGAAGCGAATTCTGTAGGGCATTGACCGATGCGTTGCCAGTCCTCTTGCTCATACTTTTCTAAGTAGTTTTGGCAAGCGGCTTTAAATTTATCATCATTTAAGCGCGCGACTGTCGTGTTGAAATCCAGACGTGTTTTTTCAAATTTTTGATATTTAGATTGCAGTTTCTCTTGAGTTAAGCTGCTTAGTTGTTGCTGACACTTATCAAATTCTTCGTTGAGGAGTGTTTGTGTGCTCTTAAATCCTAGTCCGCGAAACCAATGAATGAGACAAGACCACCAGGTATCTTGAGCACCTTTTTTCATCACTGTATAGGCATGTCGAATGGTAAATAATTCTTCTATAGGTGTTTGCTTATAAGTTTCAAAGCATTGACGGGATAAACGTATAATATCATCTATGGTTAGTTGCCAGTTATACTGCTGATCAGTGGCTTGAATAAAAGTGTCAAAAGATCCTAATGCGCCTTTCTGATTGAGATAAATATATTGATGTCCTTGATGCGCGAGGGAAGCAGGAAAAGCTTCTTTTAGAACTTGGATCCAATTCTCTTTTGAACAGCGGCAGTTGATTCCTTGAATGTTCATTGCAAAATCCTAACTAACAGGTTTAAATTCAGGAGACTGTTATTATAAGAGCCATAAGTTTCTTGTAAAGAAAAGATCGATTTAAAGTATAATTGTAGCGTAGACTTTAGTCTGCGCTACAAATTTATATTAACTGAAGAGCAAGCGATGAGCATTCTGCAAGAAATTCAGCTTCTTAATCCTCCTCAAAAAAAAGCTGTGGAACTCACCAATGGTCGTGTCTTGATTTTAGCGGGTGCAGGAAGCGGAAAAACGCGTGTCCTCACTTTACGTATGGCTTTTTTGATTCACAAGATGGGAGTCAGTCCTAAATCTATTTTGGGACTGACTTTTACCAATAAAGCGGCAGCCGAAATGCGGCATCGCCTTGCCACCTTTATAGATGCTCAGGCTGCTAAACAAGTCTCTTTATGCACTTTTCACAGCTTTTGCATGCAGGTGCTGCGTCAAGATATTGAACACCTGGGCTATACGACGCGTTTTAGTCTTTATGACGAGCAAGATGTGCAGCGCCTCATCAATTTAATTGCACGCGATATTTTGCAACATGAAGGCGAATTACCTTCTCTCGCCTCTACTTTAAATATGATTCGGCAAGCCAAAAATAAAGGGCTTACTCCCGAGCAAATGCCTCTGCAAGCTGCTTCAGCCACTTGGCATGACACGTTTGCGCAAGAGGTGTATCGTCGTTTACAAGCCAGCATGCGTGCTTATAATGCCGTGGACTTTGATCATCTCTTGGGATTAAGCGTAGAGTTATTCGAACGCTTTCCACAAGTATTAGAGCACTATCAAGAGCGTTATCGCTACATCATGATTGATGAATACCAAGATACGAATCCGATTCAATACCGCTTGGCTTCGTTGCTTTCAGCAAAATATCATAACCTTTGTGTGGTAGGGGATGATGATCAATCGATTTATGGTTGGCGCGGAGCAGAAGTCAAAAATATTTTGGGTTTCGATCGTGCCACAGTCATCAAACTCGAGCAAAATTACCGTTCCACGAATACCATCTTGAAAGCTGCCAATGCCGTCATTCAATGCAATCAGCAGCGCCACCATAAAGTGTTATGGAGCGATAAAGGGGAAGGAGAATTAATCGAGGTGTTTCATACTCCAAATGAGCTAGATGAAGCACAGGCAGTAGTCAAGCGCCTAGTACGATTAAAGGAAACAAAAGGTCTACGTTGGCGTGATATGGCGATTTTATATCGCTCGAATGCGCTGTCACGCCAATTGGAATTAGCTCTCGTGAAGCACACATGGCTGAAGGAACAACAATGGATACAAGGCATTCCCTACGAGATTTTTGGTGGCGTAGAATTTTATGAAAGACGGGAAGTTAAAGACTTATGTGCTTATCTGCGTCTCATTGTGAATCCTTTAGACCAAGAAGCGTTATTGCGGATCATTAATCAACCCAGACGTGGAATCGGAGAAGAAACTTTAGATCATTTAACAACCTATAATCGTCAGCAACAAGTGCCTCTATACCAAGTTTTACAGCGCATTGCACAGCGCGATGCTTCGTTAGCCTCGCTTGATATCCACACAAAAGCTCGGCAGGGGATTGAAGACTTTGTTAATACCATAGAAGAGGCAAAAACACGCTTTGCGCAAGGAGCTTTAGCGGACACTTTGCAGTGGTTAGTGCAACGCACCGATTATCAACGCGCCATTAAAGAAGAAGTGAAAAGTCAGCAAATGCGCGATTTCAAAGCAGAAAACGTGCAGGAGTTTATTAACTCCCTGATGGAATTTGAAGAACAGGCTAAATTGTATCCTGAGCAAGAAGGGTCTGTAGAAGCCTTTGTAGCGAACTTGACATTAGATAACCAAATGATGCAAGCGAACAAAAATCATCGTCGTGAAGATTGCGTGCATTTGATGACATTTCATAGTGCAAAGGGATTAGAATTTCCTGCTTGTTTTCTGGTGGGGTTAGAAGATCACATTATTCCGCATGAAAAAAGCCTCAAAGAAACGGGCATAGAAGAGGAAAGGCGTTTGATGTACGTGGCCATCACCCGTGCCAAGCAATATCTCACACTGAGCATGGCGCAGCAGCGCAAGCGGATGGGAAAAGATGCGGTGAGTCGACCTTCCCGCTTCTTATTTGAAATTCCGAAAGAATTATTGCGCGTCACTGATTGGCGATCATAGCTCAATTTTTCGAGGAACATCTTTCGAACGTTGAATGTCTAATTCTATTTCTGGGTAAGGAGTCGCTTTAAAAAATTCTAGCCAAGATGTTTTGGGTTGAATCGATTTTTTGCCATTTTCTTTGCGATAGAAGTGAATGTTAAGTGATGGTTTTTTCATGCTGCCTCTTTCTCTATAGGACTCATCTTATTATAAATTCAATTTTAAAAATTAAAAATTTTTCCTCGCAAAAGTTGCAAATGTCACTTTTAGGAGATAAAATCTGGCAAAAATTATCTCCTAAATGTTACATTTGTCAATAATAGGAGATAAACTGATGGATTTTTTTATAGGAAGAACAGAAGAGTTAAAACGATTAAACAGGCTTAAAAGACTGAAAAAAGCTTCATTGGCTGTCATTAAAGGAAGGCGCCGAATAGGGAAAAGTACATTGGTGAAAGAATTCGCTAAAGGTAAAAAGTTGATTTCTTTGTCTGGCAATCCTCCTGCTCCGGGTGTAACCGAACAAAAACAGCGTGATGAGTTTGCGGATCAACTTTGTGTGCAGCTTGGGTTACCTAGGATGACATTTTCAACGTGGTCAGATGCGTTTCGATTCTTGAGTTTACACATTAAAGAGAATGAAGAGACAGTCGTTCTTTTTGATAAAATTTCATGGATGGGAGAGCGAGATCCCAATTTTTTAGGTTCTTTAAAAACATGGTGGGATCAATATGCTAGTGAGAAAAAAGGATTAATTTTGATTCTTTGCGGCTCTATTTCCACATGGATTGAAGAAAATATCTTATGCAGTACAGGTTTTGTAGGACGTATTTCTTTAGTGATTCACTTGATGTCTTTATCTTTGCCGGAATCTGTGCGTTTTTTAAGAAAAAAAGGATTTAAAGGATCAATTTACGAGATTTTGAAAATTTTGTCTGTGACGGGAGGAATTCCTTGGTATTTGGATTTAATAGATCCACAAGCTAGTGCGGACGAAAATATCTATGAACTTTGCTTTGAGCCAGCTAGTCAGCTGATTAATGAATTTCAAACCATTTTTCACGATTTGTTTGATCATAAAGGAGGAGCGCATCGTCAGATTTTGCAAGTCCTGATAGAAGGGATGAAGACTCAGCAGGAGATACGCGAATTATTGACCTTTAAAGAGGGAGGAACAATCAGCCAATACCTTAAGCAGCTTGTCTCGGCAGGATTTATTTCTGAGCACTATCAATGGTCTTTAAAACAAGCCACTATTGGAAAACAAAAGCTTTACAGGTTAAGCGATTGTTTTATTCGTTTTCATTTAAAATATGTAGAACCTTATCGCGATCTGATTCAACAAGGTTTATATAAAAAAGCTGCAAAAGGGCAACTTCCCGGATGGGATACCATCATGGGGTTTCAATTAGAAAGTCTTTTATTATGCAATCGAGAATTCCTCTTTCAAGCATTGAAAATAGATCCAGATGTTGTGGTATGTGATAATCCTTTTTTACAAAAACCCACGACTCGAAAGAAAGGATGTCAAATCGATTATTTGATCCAGACGAAATTAAATACGCTTCTGATTTGCGAATTTAAATTTCGAAGAAATGAGTTAACAACTTCCATTATCAAAGAAATGCAGGAAAAATGCGATGCCTTACAAATTCCAAGAGGATTTGGTAAAGCGCCGGCGCTTTTTCATATAGGAGGTGTTTCTCCTAAAGTAGAAGAGAGCTCTTTCTTCTACCGCCTCATTGATCTTAGAGAATTACTTGAAGATACCTCGAAATAATTTGTTGGTAATCCATGATTTTGCGAGACAATTCATTGCATATCCTCTAATTAGTCTTTCACATGGGCATCTTAAAATATGGTCGCATTAAGAAAAAGCCTTTATAAGTAAGCGTTCCACGATCCTATCTCATTTTTCTCTCTGTGTTCTCTGTGGTTAAATTAATAAATTACCAAAGAGAACACAAAGAGCACAGAGAGAAAAACGAAATAGGATCATGTAATTTTTACATACCGCGATTCATGTTTAGCTTTTGCAGTAGCTCTTGCGTGTAGGCTTGAGGGCCTCCATCACGATAATTCACGGTGTAAAGCTTCTGTCCATTGGCATTGACGATCACCATTGTGGGGAATGCATCTACGTTATAGCGATCCAACAAAGGCTTGTAGGGAGAGCGTAACACAGCATCTTCTGAATAATCAGGAAATTCTGCTTTTAAAAAGACGAATCTTTGTCCCACCGCTTGGCTGAATTCAGGGCGGGTTAACACTTGACGCTCCAATTTCATGCAAGCAGGACACCAATTTGTGCCTGTAAACAAAATCAAAATGGGTTTAGAAGTTGATTGCGAAGTCGCCACCGCATCAGAATAGTTTCTGTACCAATTAATCGAATTACTGACTCCCGCTGGAGGAGTTGAATAATAACCAACGGAAGCAGGTGGTTGCGCCATTAAGGCCGATAAAAGTAAAAAAGTACTTCCTAAAAATAAAGCTGTTAAACGTTTCATAGTCTATTTTCCTTTCATTAAGGGATAATACTGTTAAAAGTCTTAGATCTCAGTTAACTCCTTTCTTGAATTTATGCCAAGCAATCTGTACAATAATCGCCATCTTTATCACTAAATTTACCATTAAATGACGAGAATATCCACTCACATGCTTTCTTTTCCTCCTACTGTTGTGATTCGGCATCGTCTAGAAAATTTGAAAAAATGCAGTTTGCGCGGTCTCGAATCGCGCGACGATTTTATTTTTGTCACTTATCCTTATCAGACGTTGCCCGTTTCCCTTGAAGGATACATCATTTTGACTTTAAATGCTCCTCCTTTATCCATTGAAGATCAAGGATTAGGATTACTTATCCTTGACGCCACTTGGCGTTATGCAGCCAAAATGCTCAAACCTTTAGAAAATCAATCCCATCTCATTTATCGCAGTTTACCCGCGCATTACCGCACCGCTTATCCCCGTTGTCAACAGGATTGCCCCGATCCCACCCGCGGTTTAGCTTCCCTAGAAGCCATCTATTTGAGTTATCAAATTTTACAGAGAGAAACAACCGGATTATTAGATCATTATTATTGGAAAGATCAATTTATACAAATTAATCAAAATTTAAATTGATTTTAAATAAAAAGTATTATATAATTAAATATTAAACATTATTTTTAAATAAACTAAATTGGAAGATGAATGTTCACAGCTTTAACCACTCAATTGGAATTTGTAGAAGAGATTTTATGGACTTATTTTGGGGTTCCTTTGGTGGCCTTTTTGGGACTCTATTTAACCATTAAATCTAATTTTTTCCAAATTCGCCATTTACCGACGGTTTTTAAGACTTTTTTGGGTTTTTTACGTTTTCGTAATGCCGATCACCAAGGCGTACATCCGTTGAAAGCTTTTTTTGCGGCTGTAGGGGGATGTGTGGGAATTGGTAATATTGTGGGGATTTGTACAGCCGTGCAATTAGGGGGGCCGGGCGCAGTCTTCTGGATTTGGATGACGGCTTTAGCAGGCATGATTTTCAAATATTCAGAAGTGTATTTAGGATTGCGTTATCGGGTGCCTAATGGAGAGGGAGGATATAATGGCGGGCCGATGTACTTTCTTAAAGCGGCTTTTAAACAGAGCTGGGTTCCCAAACTGGTGTGTGTGCTGCTGTGTATTTATGGAGTAGAAGTTTATCAATTTAGCGTGATCACGACGAGTATTACCGCTAATTTAGGGATCAATTCTTATCTCGTCATTGTCGTTTTATTACTGTTGGTTGTATTTGCTGGGTTGGGGGGAGTAAAACGTGTGGGAAGTATTTCCAGTACGAGTTTACCCATTTTTGTTGTGATTTATGTGGGAATGGGAGCCTGGGTGTTGTCCAATAATGTATTTGTGCTTCCGAGTGTTTTTCACCTCATTTTCACCTCAGCATTTACGGGGCATGCGGCTGTCGGAGGGTTTGCGGGAGCAGGAATCATGGCGGCGATGTCACATGGAATTCGTCGCGGATGCTATACAGGAGACATTGGTGTCGGTTATGCTTCGGTCATTCATAGTGAGTCAAGTGTACAAATTCCGGAAAAGCAAGCCTCTTTGGCCATTTTTGATATTTTCTTAGATGCCTTTATGGTGTGTACTACAAGCTTATTTTTGATTTTGACGACAGGGATATGGCAAGAGCCCATGGAAGCGGGAATGATGGTACAATTGGCTTTAGGAGAATATTTTCCTTATATGCACATCTTTATGCCCATTTTTTTGTTTATGTTGGGTTATAACACCATCAACGCTTATTTTTGCGTGGGTTTAAAGTGTGCCGATCATTTAGCTCCTCGTTATGGGCGGACAATTTATTATCTTTATGCCGTGGCTGCTCTATTATTATTCTCTTTTATGGGGACAAGTCAGGCGCAAATGGTCATGGCGATTGCGGGAGTTTCGTTATTAATTATCAATAGTTGCGGTGTTTTTATACTACGACATGAAATTTCTTTTAACTTATCGCCTGCGCAGGCGGAAGAGAAGCCAGAGCCTGTATTAGCGGAAGTTTCGTTAGAGCAAATTTAATCTTTTAAACGAAAAGATTCATTTTTAGCGAGCAGTAACCGTTTAATATATTGTCGATTGGCATACATGTATTCTATGCCTGAAAATAAACTATAAAGAGCAGTGACAGCTACAATGAGAGTGCTCGTTAAGTGTAATGTTTCTTGAGAAAGACGTCCTAATGAATAGGGAATAAACAAGAAAATGATAGCGAAAGCTGTTAGAGCTTGTAAAACGGCTTTTAGCTTACCGCTTGGTCGTGCAGCTAGTGTAAAGCCTTTTAAAGCACAAATCGTGCGTAATGTGCTGATCATTGCATCGCGATAGAGGAAAATGAAGATGAGGCCCATGGGAAGCTGCACGGGGGGAAGTGTAAACGTTAAAAAGAGAGAAGTGCGATAGATACTATCGGCCATTGGATCTAAAATCTTACCTAAATCGGTGACTTGATTAAATTTACGTGCAAAATACCCATCAAATATATCTGTTAATTCCGCTAATCCCAATAAAGTCAGCAGAACATAAGGAAGAGCCGTTAAACTCAGGTGAAGCGCTTCATATTCGAGATAAACGAATAAAAAGATGGGACTCATCAGAAGGCGAATAAATGTCAGGTAGTTGGCGATACTCAAGCGATTGTCCTCATCAATCCATCATATTTATTCATTTCTTTGTGCTCTCTGTGTACTCTATGGTAAACTTAATTAATTACCACAGAGTACATAGAGAACACAGAGAAATAAGAGAGCTTACAAAACGAGAATGCTTACTAAGAGTAGTCGATAGAAATGATAAATTCAAGTCACATTGTGCGTTTGTTTTCAACGCGCAATAATCCTCTTTGGTTTGTTGTGTCGTCGATAGTCAAATGCAGATGTTTTTGTATAAAAACTTTGAGATCATCTTCTATGCGCCATTTCACTGATTTACTCGGAAGATAACCGGGTTTTTTTTCTGTTAAAATAAAAAAACGTTGGAAATTTGGGTTCTTGTTGACATACTGAAGTATTAGCGTAAGAGCATAACCAAGTGAGCAATTATAACATTCTAAAAGATCGTTACTACCTCGTTTAGCAGGTTGGTAATTAGGCCAAGTCACATTAAATAAATTTGCTGCTTCATCAAATTGTTTTTCTAAAACATAAAGATCTAACAAAAGATGGAGTGTTAGCGTATTAAATTTTAAACCTTTCTCTTTCATAAAACCAAAAATAGTCCATGCAGCTTGACTCTCTCTTCTATTTACAAATAGCGCTAATAAATAATTGTAATGATAGATATCAGTTAAGCATTGGGCTTGATGCATCCTTTTTGCTATTTCGAAAGCAGACTTTGGATCTTTTTGTTTAAAAAAATGTTCAATTAAAGCAAAGCCAATATCTAGATTGAGAACCTGTTCTTGTTTTAACTCGGGTAGGAGAGTTAAAATATCAAAAATTTCCTCTGTTGTGTCTCTGCGTATATAACACCATAGCAATAAATGATAAGCTTCTTTCTCCTGAGTGACTCGAAAAAGTGCAGGGTGTCTTAACATAAATTGGACAGCAGAGAAGTAGTCTTTTTGAGAAAGAGTTAGATGAAGTTTATAATTGAGTTCAATTAAATGGTGTAGTTCTTGGATGTGAATTTGGTTCTCTGTTGTATCTAGAAAACTTAATAAATCAAAAAACTTTAAATCAGGATCAGGAGAAGACCTAGCGTTAAGATTTTCTTTGTCTTCAGTGCTATTCGGGAGTTGTAATTTTTTAGGATTAACAAGAAACCCGCTTTCATTCATAAAACAAATAATCCTTTTCACCATGTCAAACTCTCTGCGTTTCCAAAAAAAAGAAATGAGAACATGAAAGAGAGTGACTGAAGGAGGGAGGAGGCGTTTTTCTATCTCTTCTATCATTTTGTAAATAGAGGAGGCATCCTCTAGGGATATATAAGCTTGTGCTAGGTAAGTATGCGTAAATTTATTAGGAATGAGTCCTATATCCTGTATTTTAGTGACGAGTTGTTCGATCCCTTGTCTGTTTTTACTTTCAGTTAACTTTGGGATCTTGAAATGGTAATAGTCTAAAAAAGTTTTGCGAATGGTCGCATCGGGTTGAATTCCCCTTTGCTTCATTGACTCAAAAGTAGTTAAAGCTTCTTCTTCTCGATTTGCTTTCAACAAAACTAAAATATAAGACGTGTATGTACGCACATCCGGTTCTAATTTCCGATCAAGAATATCTGAGAAAATTCTTAAAGCTTCTTCTAGGTTTTCTGTCTTGGCAGCTTGAGCGAGTTGTTTATTATAACGAATAAGTTCAGGAGAAGAGTCTGGGGGATCGCTAAGGGGTGTATAGCGAAACATATCTTCTACAAGAAGAAGCGTTTTTTCAGAATCAGGCAGGTGCTCATGTTGTAAAGATACGTTTGTTGCCAATCTTTTAGCAGGTGGTGATTTAGAAGGTGCTAAAGTTATTCTACTACTTTCTGATCTAACTGACCATGAACCTTCTAGGTCTGGAAATTTACGTAAAACGTTTTTTGTGACTTCATTTGGTTCTAAATCTAATTTTTTCATTTTTCCTAAAATTTCAAGAACATCATATCGATCTTGTGGTGTATGAGGCTGGGGTCGGCTAGCATAAATAGAAAGACATGATGTGAACAAATGAATGTTAAGGGGCAACCCTACAGTCTCTAGCTTTGACAAAATTTCTTGAGGTTGAAACGAAGAGGCACATAAAGCTTTAAGGTGTTGATTAAAGAGACGAGAAATGGTTTCATAAAGGTTAGAGGGAAGAATGATTTTCCTCTCAACCATCTCTTGAAAAACTGTCAATATTTCTCGCGTATTTTCTGCTTTTGCAAGCACAGAAATATAGTTAATGTAGGTATCAGTATTAGGTTGTATATTTTGAGCTTTCATATTTAAAAAAGCTTGTTTAGCCGCTTCATCGGCTCTTTGTTCACAAAGAGAAGCTAAATGACGATTATAATGTTGCAAAGTAGGAACAGATGATGAAGATAATCCAGGCGGTAATTTAAGACCTGGTGGGAGCATTGCCGGGGGAGTTGTCATAAAATGAATAAACCTAAGTTATTGATTATTAAACGCTAAATGATAATGTCTTTATTTTATAAAAGTCAAACAGATTTTATTTACAGATTTCACGGTAAATATCGAGATAGAGATTAGCAGGTTGATTCCAGCTGAAATCGACTTTCATCCCATTGATCATGAGGTTGCGCCATTTTTCAGGATCTTCAAACCAACAATGAATAGCTCTATCTAGAGCAGAGTCCAATCCGGTTGCATCGGGATAGTCAAATGCATACCCATTTGTTTCTTCAAAGGGCTTGCCTGAGTAATCGACGTCTATAATGGTGTCTCCTAAGCCTCCCGTCCGTCTGACAATGGGAATGGTCCCATATTTGAGGGCGATCATTTGAGTGAGTCCGCAAGGTTCAAAAAGAGAAGGGACAATAAACATATCGCAGCCCGCATAAATCATATGAGCAAGCTCTTCTTGATGATGCAACGTGAGATTGATATGAGGATGGTCCGTGTATTGCTGTTTAAAGCGATGAAACTCGGTACTAATGCTGGGAATAGGGCTACTGCCGAGAAGCACAAATTGACCTTTTTTATCGACAATATGGCGCATCGTGTGTTTGATCAGATCAATGCCTTTTTGTGGAACAAGGCGTGCGATACAGCCAATAATAGGCCGATGATCTTCAGCCAGGTTAAGCTTTTCGCGTAAGAGTTTTTTAACAAATCCTTTTTTATCGAGGGTATTGCGATCTTTTTTATGGGCGGGGAGTTCGCGAGGAGAAAAGTGAGCGGGGAGGAAACGGTCAATTTCTGGATTCCAATAAGAATAATCAATTCCGTTGAGCACTCCCTTAAATTTATGTTGGTATTTGAGCAATGTAGATTCTAAACCACGTCCTCCTTCCGGCTCTAAAACCTCTTTAGCATAGCTAGGAGAAACAGTTGTGATAAAATCGGAGTAAACCATTCCGCCTTTTAACAAGTTAATAAGATTCGGATAAAGATTATCTTCCATTCTTGCAGCGTGTTGATAAAAAGAACCGTCGAGTCCAATCAAGTTCAAGTCGCTTGCCGCACATTTGCCTTGGTATTCCATATTATGAATAGTAAAGACAATTTTAGGCTTGGTATATCCCAATTCCTGATACATCTCTTTATACAAAGGAGCAATCACAGCTGTTTGCCAATCATGGAGATGAATAATATCAGGCGTAACATGTCGTTTGTACATGAATTCTAACGCAACACGTGAGAAATAAAGAAAACGTTCTGTATCGTCTTCACAGCCATAGAAGCAACCGCGATTAAAGAAAAAACGTGGATGATGGGGTTCAATAAAATACACTTTTAAATTTTCGACCCATCCCATCCAAATGGTATTCGTGAACCATTCACCCTGATAGAAAGACAAAAGTTCTTTACTGTCGATGGATAAATCGCGAATTTGTTCGCTATCAATACAATCATATTTAGGAATGATAATATCGACATCATGTCCTTTCCAAGAAAGTTCTCGACTGAGGCCTAAAACAACATCTGCTAATCCACCTACTTTAGCAAGCGGGGCTAATTCTGAAGCGATGTGAACGATATGCATAAAGGTGTAGCTCCCATTTCCAGTGATAAAAGACTACCATACAAAATCATGATATATCCTGTCTATCCTGCCGCTTGCGATCTTGCTTATCCTGTTAAATATAAAATACCAGGAAAACCAAGATCGCAAGCGGCAGGAGGGGGCAAGATAAATAGGAAAGGCATGCCGAGATGGCATGCCTTTAAATTTAATGGCAGGAACTTTCATTCACAAGTGGATCTAAAATCACTTGAAAAATTAAATTAGAGGGTTCAATCTGATGGCATTAGAGCATCTATTGGATAGATACCTTAAGTAAAATATGAAGACAAGTGCTCATCAATTAAAATATGGAATTATTTTAACAATCGTAGCATGGACTCTCATGGGCATTTTAAGTGCTCTTGTGAAAGATGCTTCTCAGCTGGCTTCTCCGGCCTTAATTTTATTTTATCAATATTTGATCTCTTTATTAGTCACACTTCCTTTTATTCCTTTTAAACGCGATTTTTTTGTCTCTTCTCATAAATTCATCATTTTCTTAAGAAGCTTATTTGGGTTAGGAGAATTTTTCTTTTATTTTTCAGCTGTTTCTTTTGTCCCTTTAATCGATGCAACCCTTTTGTTAAATACAGCGCCATTTTTTATTCCGCTCGTTTTATATCTATGGAAGCGGCAAAAAATTGAAAATAAGTTTTGGTGGCCTATGATTATAGGATTTGCCGGAATTATCTGTGTGTTAAAACCAGGATCACAGATCTTGCAATGGGGGGCTTTGCTAGCTTTATTTGCAGGCGTGATGCAAGCGGGAATCATGGTTTCGTTGCGATTCATGAGTTCAGAACCAACCTTAAGAGTGATTTTCTACTATCTTTTATGGGGAACATGTGCTTTATCACCTATGGTTTTTGTCCATGAAGCGGCGCTACCCACTTTTATTTATGTAGAATTGATAGGCATAGGGATCATTTTTGCTTTGGTACAATATCTTTTCACTAAGTCTTTTGAATACGGTTCACCTGTCCAATTAGGGCCTTTCAGTTATGTTTTTATTATTGTTTCTACTCTCTTGGATTGGTGGATTTGGGCACATGTGCCCGATTTGCTCACATGGATTGGATTTTCCTTGATTTTCATGGGATTAAGTCTAATTATTACCTTAAGTAAAAAATCTTTTTCAATAGATGAGTATTAAGCCAGAAGGAGAAAACCAATAAAATAACTTTCTCCAATATTTCTTATTGCAAAAAAAACAATCAACCCGCTACGATATTGTCTTTGCTAAAGCAAATGGCTTCTAATTTACTGGGGTGTAGCCAAGCGGTAAGGCAGCGGTTTTTGGTACCGCCACGCGGAGGTTCGAATCCTTCCACCCCAATCTCACAGACAACTGCAAATGCCTTTTAGCTCATCTCAAGCTCTTTTGTTTGCCGGATCTTCTCATCCTACTTTAGCGCATGAAATTGCTCAACATCTCCAAGTAGCGCTTGGACAAGTGAGTTTGAGTCGATTTCCAGATGGGGAGATTGAAGTTCAGATTTTAGAGAATGTACGGGGGCGAGATGTCTTTGTTTTGCAGTCTGTGGCTTTGGATCCCAACTTCTATTTAATGGAGTTGTTGATCCTAATAGATGCATTGAAGCGGGCCTCTGCAAAGAGTGTGGTAGCGATCATTCCTTATTTTGGTTATTGCCGCCAAGATCGCAAAGATAAACCGCGCGTGCCTATTACAGCGAAATTAGTGGCCAATTTATTGGTAGAAGCAGGCGCAACGCGCATTTTAGCCGTTGATTTGCATGCGGGCCAATTACAAGGTTTTTTTGATATTCCTGTGGACCACTTACAGGGGCGAGTGCCTCTATTGAAGTGTTTTCAGGAAAAGCACATCTCTGAATGTGTAGTTGTTGCCCCCGATATTGGAAGTGTCAAGATTGCGCGAGCATTTGCTCATTCTTTGCAGGCGGACTTTGCGGTTGTTAATAAGCAAAGAGCGAGTGCGACAGAAATTAGCGACGTCACTTTGATCGGGGATGTAAAAGGAAAAAATGTACTTCTCGCTGACGACATGTGCTCGACAGGGTCCACATTAGCGTCAGCAGCGAAAGCATGCCAAGAGAAGGGAGCTAAACGTATTTTTGCAGCTATTACACATGGATTATGTGTAGAAGGGGCTGCAGAACGTTTAGAAGGTTGTCCACTGGAAACCTTATGGATCACAAATACCATTCCTTATACGGATCGATTAGCAAAAACTTGCAAAATTGAGACCGTATCCCTTGCTTCTCTTTTAGCTCATGCCATGTGCTGCATCGTCGCGAATGAGTCCATTTCTTCTTTAGCATAGTGTGTGAACGTTATTAAAATAAATTTATGGTGATACGCGAAGCGTTTGGAGTGCGAAAGTCTTCCCATCCTAATTACCCATAAGTCTGTTTGCCACCTGTGCGGTAGCGCTATAACTGCATTAGCCCAGACCGAGCGCGTTTAGCGCTCGTTCTGGGTAAATGATACCGTTGATGTGCACTGCGGTTAGCAGTGCAATTATGCAACGTTTCTGTAGCACTGCTAACCGCAGTGCTATAATGTGATATGCTCAATCCCAGAACGAGCGCTAAGCGCGCTCGGTCTGGGCTAATGCAGTTAGAGTGCTACCGCACAAGTGGCAAACAGACTTATGGGTAATAGGATGGGGCCTCCTTCGCTTTCATATGAGGCGTCTTTCATGAAAGCGAAGGAGGACCTTCGCACTCCAAACGCTTCGCGTATCACCATAAATTTATTTTAGTGATGGATTTTTATTTAACTTTATCCTTTTTGGGGGATTCATGAAATTGCAAACGGTGAAAAGATCGAAGGACAGTAAAAGCGAAGTGAAAAGACTTCGTCGTGAAGGTTTTATTCCTGCTGTTCTGTACGTGAAAGGAGAAGCTGGCGACACGTTGGCTGTCAATAGAAATGAATTTGGTGCCTATTTACGTCATATTAAACCTGGCCACTTGCCCACGACGATTTTTACGTTAACGGATGACAAGGGAAATGAACGCCGTGTACTCGTAAAAGAGATTCAATACGACGTGACTTCTTATGCGGTGAAGCATTTAGATTTTGAAGAACTTATCAAAGACCAAAAAGTCAATGTTAAAGTTCCGATTGAGTGTATAGGGGCAGCTGATTGTGTGGGAATTAAATTGGGCGGTGTTTTACGCCAAGTCATTCGTCACGTACGTGTGCGTTGCTTACCTAAAGATCTTCCTTCATTTTTTGAGTTGGATGTGCGTGAATTAGGCATTAAGCAATCGAAAAGATTAGCACAATTGGACATTCCTGAGACGGTGCGTCCATTAGCCGATTTGAATGAAGTGGTGGCAGTCATTGTAAAACGTTAAACCTTTGATGGCATGTGGCACAGACTGAAGAGCAACCTTTTTTATTTGTAGGACTTGGTAATCCGGGTCCCTTGTATGAGATGACCCGTCATAATATGGGTTATTTAGTTGTACAAGCACTTGCTCGACGTTTGGCTTATTTTTTTAAAGAAGATAAACGTTTTAATGCGCGCGTGGCAAAAGGAGTCAGCGAGGGCAAAAGTGTCCATCTCCTGTTGCCTTTAACCTATATGAACCTGAGTGGAACAGCTGTTAAACGCTATATGGACTATTTTAAAATCCCCTTGAGCAGCTTAATCGTCGTGACAGATGATATAGCTTTATCTTTTGGGCAGCTGCGTTTGAGAGCGATGGGAAGTGCGGGTGGACATAATGGGCTAAAAAGTATAGAGGCGCAGCTAGGAACGAGCCACTACATGCGTTTACGCATGGGGATTGGTCATCCGGGGCCGCACGTATTAACAGATTATGTTTTGGGACCATTTAGTGTACTTGAACAACAAGAGTTACCAAGTTTTATTGACAGTGGCGTAGAAGTTTTGCAGCGTTTGTTGAAAGAACAAATGATGCAAGTCATGAACACGGTCAATACTGTTTCCGGACGAGTCCGGGAGCCAACAGATTTAACAAAACCCCCTTTACAGGGCTAGGAGAATAGCATGAATCAAAACAAACAAAACCTTTATGAAGGCATGTATGTCGTCAGTGCGACTTTAAGTGATGATGCACGTCATAAAGCGTTAGATCGCATTCAATCAGGGATTACCAACCATGGTGGAAAAGTCGAAAAAATCCATGAGCAAGGACGTCGTCGTCTCGCTTATGATATTGAGGGTCATCGTGAAGGTTATTATTACATCATTTATTTTACCGCTCCGACATCTGCTATTTCAGAATTATGGCATGAATATCACCTCAACGAAGATCTCATTCGCTTTATCACATTACGAGCAGATAAAGTAATGGAAAAAATTGAATTTAAACCTTTAGTTGAGCAGCAATAAGGAGAGTTTACTATGATGCAGAGAAAACCCAGAGCTAATCCTGAATATGGTGATGCGCGCTCTAAGAAACGTAAGCGTTGCCCTTTTACAGCTGCAGGAATTAGAGAAATTGATTACAAAGATATCGATACCTTAACTAAATTCATTACCGAACGTGGTAAAATTTTACCAAGACGCATTACAGGCGTCTCAGCTTATCATCAGAAAAAGCTCACAGCCGCAATTAAACGTGCTCGTCATGTGGCGTTGTTGCCATTCGTTGCTGAAGTTTAAGATAAATAGGAGAAAACCCCATGGCAACAAAATTACTATTGCTAGAAGACGTTGATGTCCTCGGACGTAGCGGCGAAATTGTGAATGTTAGACCAGGTTATGCGCGCAATTTTTTAATCCCGCAAGGCCTCGCCGTCATCGCTGATAAAAGAGCATTACGTTTACAAGAGCGTTTGCAAGAAGAGCGTAAGAAAAAAGCGCTTGTCGATAAGAAAGAATCTGAAGAAGTAGCAGCTCGTATTGAAGGCGCCACTTTGACAGCTATTGTGAAAGTGGACCACGAAGGTCATATGTATGGTTCGGTGACGCTTGCTGAAATTGCTAGTCTGTTAGAAGAGCAACAACAGGTGTCAATCGATAAGAAGAGCATCCAGCTTAAGCATCCCATTAAGACAACAGGCGTACATACGATTCCTGTTAAGTTAAAAGAAGGTGTGACCGCTTCCTTCCACTTAAAGGTGATGTCAGAAGAAGGGCATCGTGCTTCAATGGAAGAGCCTGCACCTCAACAGTAAAATTTGTGCGCATTTTAATGGACAAAAGGACAAACGACACTAAGGACAATAAGGACCTTAAGGACAAAGTGGACATAAAGATATAAAAGTCCTTTTGTCCACTTTGTCCTTAAGGTCCTTATTGTCCTTAGTGTCGTTTGTCCTTTTGTCCATTAAAATGCGTTAACCCTGAATAGAGCACAGAATAATTTGATCTAACCCACAAGCCACTGCCTATGCTACGTTTATTTTCTCCGGCTAAAATCAATTTGTTTTTGCGCGTTGTTTCAAAGCGATCCGATGGTTATCACCATTTATCGTCTGTTTTCCAAACGATTACGTTAGGAGATACGTTAACAATTGAATGTACCGCAGGAGAACAGGATGAGTTAACGTGTACAGATCCCACACTTCCGACAGATGCTTCTAATCTTATTTTGAAAGCGACAGCTCTCTTTCGACGTAAAACAGGGAGCTCACAACATTTTAAAATTCATTTGATTAAACGCATTCCTACCGAAGCAGGTTTGGGTGGAGGAAGCAGTAATGCGGCCACGACTCTATGGGCGTGCAATCAACTCGCTCAAACCTATGTGCCGTTGGCTGAATTAAAACAATGGGGATCTGAAATAGGATCCGATATTCCTTTTTTCTTTTCACAAGGCACAGCCTATTGCACAGGAAGAGGGGAAAATGTGTATCACTTGCCAGCCTTCCCTCAGCAATCTGTGTGGATTGTGAAACCCACGGAAGGATTATCCACACCTGAAGTGTATCGTCGCCTTAATCTGACGGTTCCTGTGCCAGAACAGACCGTACAACGTGATTTAGATGCTTTTTTATCTGGTTCTTTGCCGCATTTTAATGATTTAGAAAAACCGGCTTTTGAAATGAAACCGGAATTAAAACAATTGAAGACGAATTTAATGGAACGTGGATTTAAAACAGTCGTGATGTCCGGTTCCGGATCTGCTTTCTTCTGTTTAGGAGAAGGTCAGCCTTTGACAGCGCCTCATTTAGATTGTTTTTCTGTACATTTTACACACCGCATTTTAAAAGATTGGTATCAAGAGCCTTCTTTAAATTCTAGTTTGGATATACACGCATGACAGACAGTGCTTCTCCTTCTGATCCTACCTCGCAATGGCCGGAAGATATTAAAAAAGCGTATGAACATTTGAAAATTCCCAGTTTATATGATGCGCTTCTCGCGAATGAAAAATTGAGTTTAGAGGTGCGCCGTCAAAATCGGGAATTAAAATCAATGACAGAAAATTTGCAAAATTTCTCTACTCAGCTCAATGCTTTGTTAGAGGTGATGGCAGAAGAATGGGAAGAATACGAAGGGCAAGAAGGGCCTTTATTGTTTGAAGAACCCCAAGATTTCTTACAGGATGTTCCCGAAGATGTGAGCGATCTTGAAGGCGAAATCTTGGAAGAAGATGAACGCACAAATCTAGAAAGGCAAGCGCAAGATGTGTTGATGGATACCCATGATGCCTTGCTTGATCTTTCACGAATGGCCAAACAATTGATGCATCAACTCTTAACCCTTTTGCCTAAAACAGAAGGGATTATCCCGCATGAACCCGTGTGGCACTCCGTCTCTGAAAATATGATTCAAAATTTTGTAGAAGCCACTGATCGTACGCGCTACCAATTGTTGGCAAAGCTGGAAGATATGCAAATCGAAGTGGTGGATCCCAAGCCGGGTGAAACGCCGCACGCTGTCTTTCATCGTGTCCTAGATCAAGTGAAAGGGGGCAAAGCGGGAACCATTGCGCATGTGATCCGCATCGGTTACCGCCAAAATAATCATCTCTTGCGTCCCGCAGAGGTGATGGTTTACATCTAAAGTTTATTATCCTAAGTTTGTACTATAGTTTGTACTATCCTTTGCCAAGCGCAGTAGTGTGATTTCGTTCAATAACTGCTGTTCATTTTCAGCCGCATTCTTCATAGTTTGAAAGACGTCTAACGTTAGTCTTTTGATAATCTCTTCAGCTTTGGCTAGGGGTTGATTTGTATATTGTATGCCTATATCGTGAAAAGAGGAATGGGGGACTTTCGCAGGGTATCTTTGAACAAACGTCTCTAATCGAGAATTAAACATTTCTAAAGCTTGCTTTTGATTTTGTTGGAATTGCTCTAATTGTTGTTTTAAAGATGCCACTTCTTGTTCCAATTCTGCCGCGTGCTGAGAAGATTTTTGCTTCTCTAATTCAGCACTTTCTTTAGCTGCCCGCATTGTTTCCATCATGGATTTAACGTTTTGAAAGGTTGTCAGTGGCGGATTTGATTGAGTTGGAGTAGTTAAAGACTCGCTTGGCTGTTGCGTTTTAGTTTTTTTTCTGGAGTTTTTAGATTTAGATTTTGAATACGTACGCTTTCGGCTTGGTTTTTCTTGAGTCTGAATAGGGGGAATAGAAGGCTCATCTCTAAGTGCGTCTGTGGAATTAGTTTCAAGAACAGGAGGAGTCTCAAAAACCAAAACTCCGCTTAAAATTAAAGTATTTATTTCGCTCGCACGCTCTTCAGGAGTGGAAACCGAGCTACTTTCATTAGATGAGCTAGATTCGTCACCTAGGAAAGAAGGATCTATATCGTTTAAAGCTGTTGTTAGTAAATCAAAATCTTCTTCACCAAATGGTTGAGAAAAATAATTTGATTGAGATAAATAATTAGTTGAATTTCTTAGTGTATTATAGTCAGAAAGCATGTTTTGTGTTCCTTTTTTTATATGAATATTAATTAAATATTTTTATTATAAATTTTCTTATTTCAATTAATTAAACTAAGCCTTGTTTGACTCTTCTAAAAATTGTTGGTTAGCGATCGCTTCCAGCATCATAGTTTCGACGATTTGTTGAATTCTCGCGATTGGATCTATAATTTGAGTTTCTGGCTTTAAAGTGGACCAAGGGAATGTTTGGCGATACTGTTTAACTAATTCTTCTAGTTTTGGACCTAAATCTTGCAATTGTTGATTCTGCTTGCGAAGAGCTGTTAATTCAGCTTTCCTGCACTCTCGGCTTTTTTGAGCAGCTTCACGGTTTCTTTCTTTCCGTTTTTGGGCTCTTGATTGTATAGTTGAATCATGACGATCTTCAGTTTTATAAGGTGTATATTTTCGGTTAGCTCGTTTACGAATACGCGTTTGATGTGCTAATTCAGCTGCAGAACTAGGTATAGAAGAGGAATCAGAGTTATCTAATTGCGAAACACCACTTAACATTAAAGCATTTGTTGCTTGTTGAATAGTGGCGATGTCCGGCTCTTGATAGCTAAGGGGGCTGCCAGGAGAATTGCTGCCTGTAGAAGGTGATTGACTAGTGGTTGTAGAAGTGCCAGTTGAATCTGTTTCGTCTGAAAAATCAACATTTGAATCTTCATTGTAGCCATCTAAATTCAAAACAGAGTATAACCATTCATTACTACTAGAGAGAGGATTAGTATCATTCATATTTTTTCCTTTTTAAAATTAAAATTTAATTTACGTAATAAATAATTATAGTTTATATAGTTTAAGATTAATTAAATAGTTTATTAAATATTTTAACTATTTAAATAATCTCCAAAAGTTTAACGCAGAGGCGCAAGAGGCGCAAAGGCAAGAAGGAAGAAAAGGGTTTTTATGGACACTTTTTTTGTTTTCTTCGCGCCGTTTCGCCACTTGGGCCGCTGGGTTTAAAATTTGGCGATTATTTAAATATTTACAATAAT
>JASBUW010000102.1 GCA_030147755.1 Parachlamydiaceae bacterium | reverse complement strand
AAAGACCTCTTTATTTTTCTTGTTTCCTCTGCGTCATCGCGTCTCTTGCGCCTCTGCGTTTAAGATTTGAGACGACGGTAAGGAGATAATTTTCAAGTCAAATGATGACTGGATGAGTAGTTACGAGAGGATAAATGTTTTACAGAAAATTAATATTGTCTTTAACAGCTGTATAAATTGAGAGTATATAAATTTAGATTCTTCAAAAAAAATTATGCAATCAATTAAACAAAATTATAATTAGTTTTTTTATTATAAGATATATAAAACAATAGACAAATAAAAAAAGATAAGCTAATATCTTACAAGACATCAAATTAATTTAAAAAATTAGGAATTTATACTAATGTTAACTACAACTTTTTCATATAATTTAAGACCAACTGAAAGTCCTTCAGTTAGTCCTCAATCTCCCACTACGGGACGGTCAGCAAAAACAAACGCTCTAAATTCTTTGAATCGGATAGTTGCACCTAGATTAGAAAAGCGTTCTTCTTCATTAGACTTACAAAATGTACAACTTAAGGGAAAAGTTTGCTATTTTTATGAAACACGCTCAGGGGGTAGCACAAAGGAATTCAAAATTCCATTTCCTATTTTTACAGTAAAAAATAATAGCGTCTTACAAGGATCTTTAACTGCTCAAATTAAACAATCTAATCCCCTTTCGCAACTCACTTGTACAAGAGTGGCACAAGCTATCAAAGACAATATCAAAGTTTATGGTCGACAAGCTAATGATAGCCTCTCTATACGCCAAAAGATTGATAGCGTTTTTTATCATACCACAAAAGAGCCGATTCATGTACACGTTTCAGACTTGTCGCAAGATAAAGATGGAAATTACCACTTTGATTTTCAAGTAACGCTGGTGTTTGGTCCAAACGCAGTAAGTAAAGAGTCTGAAATTTTTTGGACGCTTAAATTAAAAAATACAATTCTATCAGAAGATATGTTAATTGAAAGTGATGCCTCAAATCGTAATGGAAAAATTGATAGAGTTCAACCATTCCACGCATGGGAAAAAAAAGTTTGCTGGTATAAGGAATATAAAGAATTCACTATTACTCCTGAATGTGATTCTTTTGATGAAGAAGTAAATAACAAAGAATCAGATGAAGATCTACAACTAGAAGACGCATATGAAGTTCCCTCCCCTTCTACTGATCGACAATTTATACCTATTACACGGAATCATCAACGCAGAAAGTTAGTTTTAAGTGATGATAGCTTACCATTTACTATTCCATTATCAACTGTCGCATTACCAGTAGAAGAACAAGTCACTCCAAAATCTCTATTGTCTACTGCACAAGCTAACGCAATAAAAATTACAGAATATATTCCGAATATTTTAGCCTCTCTTCAAGCACAAGCTGAAATAGAGCAACAAAAAAATGCTCAAATTGCTCAACTTCAACAACAGTTAGCCGATCAAAAACAAGAACAACAAGTCCTTAAAGATCAACTTGAGCAAGAATTGAAAAATGCTCAGCAAGAATGCAATACACTTCAAGCAAGGGAACAAAAATTAGCAGCTGAAGTGGCGCGTTTACAAGATGCATTGACTGCAGCCAAATCGCAAGAGCGCACCCCCTCACCTCCGCCAAATATGGGTAACTTACAAGAACAGTTAACTCAAGCTAATGATGCTTATAAAGGTGCTAGAAGGAGCTACGAAGAAAAGAAAAGGCAGTTAGCAATAGCCGAAAAAGCTATTAAAGATTATCAAACAAATCTAGACCAAGCTAATCAAGCTGTGACTCAATTAAAAGAAGGTAAAACACAATTAGAAGAAAAGCTTCGACAAGCAGAAATCAAACAGCGCACTTCAACCCATAACACGGCCCATTTAAAACGAGCAAGTCGAACCCATCTTCACATGAAAGCCATCTTTGGTAGTGTTAAAGACCATCGAGAAGTAGCAGAAAAACTATTAGCTCAAGAAAAAAACCGGACAACAGAATTGACCACAGAACTCCAAAGGCAAGAAAAAGATTTAGAAGCGGCTTGCAAATCATTAGTTAATTCTAAACGAAATGAAGCACATCTGGAATCTCAGTTAAAATCTACAGAGCAAAAACTAAAAGAAGAACAAGCGGGTGCTTTTGTTTTAAAGCGTAGATTAGAAGAAGTCGAGCAACAAGTCACAGAAAAAGAAAAAGAGAAAGAACAAGAAGTTAATCGTCAAAAGCGCCTCCGCAAAGACACAGAATTAGAATCACAGCAGCAAATACAAGGATTAGAGCTGAAATTACAAGAAAAAGCAAAAACAGAAGCTAAATTAAAAGCTGAGCTAGAAGCCATGCGCACAAAGTGGGCTCAACTTCAAGGTCTATTTTCAAATGGTACATCGCATAGTAATTAATATATCTTGAATATATCCTGCCACTTGTGATTCAGCTCATCTTATTTTCTTCTTAGCTAAAGAACGAGATGGGCAGGATCGCAAGCGGCACGATATTATGATCAGCAATATAATATTATGTAAAATAAGATTTCAATTAAATTACAAATCAAATATCATAAATTCGAAAAAAGAATTTAAACAATTTATTAAAAACAAGTTAAATAATTTAAGGTGTCAATAAAAAACCATGAGAGATTCTACCTCATGCTGATTTTATGGATACCGTAAATGTATTCATTTTAAATAGGAGATTTTTATGAATGGCACACCTTCTGCTACGACATCGCCTGTAGCATTGTCTCATCTGCAAGGTCTTAGTTCATCATCTACTCGTTCATCCACTAGTTCATCACCGACACAACCTATAGCTATTGGCCCCACTATTTTAACAGCCCGCTCCTCTGATCCTTTCAGTCCTACACAACCTACTAGAGTGGCGACAGAGCAAAAGAATTATAAAATTCTAAAGGCTCAACCTTTTTCTGTGATACAAAACGATGGTGATAAAAACTGCGAGTATAAACTTACATGTCCTATTATCGTGAAACAAAATATCTTTTATGTGAAAGGAGTATTAGCAGTTCACACTAAAGAAGCGATTCCCTCAAAAGAAGAAGCAGTTAAAGATATTTTAAACTCTTTGAGAGTTTGTAAAAGGCCATACGGCAAAGTAAAAGATGGCGAAGAACCACAATTCATAGCATGCAGAATGGATGAAATTTTTAAGCGTGGTCAAAGAGCTCCTTATGAAGTGGAGATAACAGACGATATCACCCCTCTTCAAAAGATGAAAGGCTATCGCATTCCTTACACAATGAAATTCTCTTTTGCTGCTCATACGGTGAGTAAGACGCATCAAGCTTTCTGGACAATTTTCTTAAATGACCAACCTCTTCTAAAAGATATTTTAATTAAAAGTACATCACAAGAAAGAGATGATACAATTAATGTTATTCGCCCTTCTGATAAAGAACGTGCTAAAGAACTTGATAGAGGACTTGATGAAGGGGAAGCAACTGCTTGTTGGGCATCCATTTATCAAGAAGCGTATACAAAAGGGACTCCTGTTGCCACGCCTGTAAGAAGAAAAAAAACAGATCAAGAGACCTCTTCTCGAGCAAAAAGAAAAAGTTCTTTGATTTCTAATAGCCCTTCTAAAGAGAAAGAATTTGATTCTTCCCCTGATTCTTCGCCTGTTGCTAAAAGAAGCCATCATCAGCCCTCACCTAGTGGCCATGCTGTATCGGCTTCTTCTAGCCAAACACAACATTCCTCTGCTACAAGTTCCGAACTCCACGATCTTCAAACAGCTCGTGATCAAGTCTTGCAAATTCAAGAACTCACTTCTCAAATTTTAGGATCTTTACAAACTGATCAACAAGCTTTACAGAAAAAAGAGCAAGAAAATGCAACATTGCGAGAAAAGCTTAAAGAAGCAAACAAAAGAGCTGACACGGCAGAAAAAAGAGTTACACAGTTAGAGAAAGACCTTAAACAAATGCAAGATAAAATAGAAACAGCTAAAAAACTTTTCGGTCTTTAAACAAATTAAGGCTTTCTTTGGTCTTAAACATAAGATCAAAGAAAGCTTTCCTACCTTTTTTTCTTTTTTAAAAATTTTTTCTACTTTCACATAGCTCTAGAATTGCCAAATTTGTATGCTGAGCTTAACTTGTCTCCATTTAAATGATCTAGCTGGATGCAAGAGATGTTCATGGCTGTTCTTCTCTCTGTGCTCTCTGTGTCCTCTGTGGTAAATTAATAAAAATAACCACAGAATACACAGAGAGCACAGAGAGAAAACTTAAGACCCAGACACACATTCATAAAATATTAAGCGGAGTATTCACGAATCCGAAAATTGTTTTCCTTAACACTTGAGTAAACGTATGACATTAGCCCCTTCTACTTTCGTTAATCCTTTGACAGAGACCAATCGTTCTAACAAAACCGCAGAGTCTTGCATTTTAGTTATCTTTGGTGCAACCGGTGATTTAACTGCACGCAAACTCATTCCCGCTCTTTATAATTTGGCACGTGAAGGTCAACTCCCTAGCCATTTTGCCTGCGTCGGATTTGCACGCCGCCAAAAAAATCATGAAGAGTTTCGTAAAGAAATGTTAGAAGCTGTCAATAAATTTTCCCGCTCTAAACCCATTGACATGGATTTATGGAACAGTTTTCAAGAAAAACTCTTTTATTTATCTTCTTCCTTTGATGATGATCAAGGCTATGAAAAACTGAATCAATTTCTTCAACAACTCGATTCTCAATTAGGCACAAAAGGCAATCGCGTTTTTTATCTTTCTGTCCAGCCCAGCTATTTTACGACCGTTGTGGAAAATCTGCATCAACATCATTTGCTTTATCCACATGAAGAGGTGAAGAATAAATGGAGCCGTGTCATTATCGAAAAACCTTTTGGCGAGGACACGGAATCCGCTAAACAATTACAGCAAGAACTCATTCGACACTTAGATGAAAGCCAAATTTATCGCATTGATCACTATTTAGGTAAAGAAACCGTCCAAAATTTGTTGGTCTTTCGTTTTGGAAATTCTATCTTTGAATCCATTTGGAATAATCATTTCATCGATAATGTTCAGATCACCGTTTCTGAGGAAATTGGGATTGGAACACGTGGACGCTTTTGGGAAGAAGCCGGTATGTTACGTGATATCGTGCAAAACCATGTCATGCAACTTTTATCTTTAGTGGCTATGGAGCCTCCCACCAGCTTACAAGCTTCTGCCATTCATGATGAAAAAGTGAAAGTGCTGGAGTCCATGCGTCCCTTTCCTGAAGATCGTTTGGATGAATATGCCGTGCGTGGGCAATATGGACCTGGATTTATCAACGGAGCACCCGTCAAAAGTTATCGTGAAGAAGAGAATGTGAATCCTCAATCACATGTAGAAACTTATGTCGCTTTACGTCTAACGATTGATAATTGGCGTTGGGCGGGAGTTCCCTTTTATGTGCGCGCAGGTAAACGCTTGCCTAAACGTGCGACAGAAATCGCCATCACATTCAAAAAAGCACCCGGATACCTCTTTCAAACAACTACTTCTATTTTGGATTCCAATGTCTTGGTGATTCGCATTCAACCTGATGAAGGAATTTCCCTGAAAATCAATTGTAAAGTGCCTGGCCTCAACACCGTCATTCAACCTGTGAAAATGGATTTTCGCTACGGGGCTTATTTTGGATCTGCTCCTCCTGAAGCTTATGAACGCTTAATTTGCGATTGCATGGCGGGGGATAACACCTTATTTGCACGTGATGATGAAGTGCTAACGTCGTGGAAATTACTGACACCTATTTTATATCACTGGCAAACACAAATTCCTCAAGATTTTCCCAATTATGCTTCAGGAACATGGGGCCCTGAAGCCGCTGACCGCTTGCTGCAACGTGATAATAGACAATGGCGTTTAATTTAAACTTAAGTAGATAAAATGGATACAAAACAATCGATTACTCCTGCTGATATTCAAACTGAACTCAATCGTCTATGGGACGCTCAAGTAGAAAATGAAGAGTCAAAAGCTTGTTTATTTAATTTAATCATTTATACACATGAAACACGTCGCACAGATTATTTCAAAGAGATTACACGCTTAGTCGCTGATCAATTTCCTTGTCGCATTATTTTTATTCAGTATCACCCCGAGCAATCTGCTTCTTTAAATGTTTATGTTTCTATCGAAACAAGCCGTAGTGAACAAGGTATTCTGTGCGACCAAATTGTTTTAGAAGCCGGGAAAAATGACTTAGAGAAGATTCCTTTTTTAATTCTCCCTCTTTTGATACCTGACCTTCCCATTTATCTTTTTTGGGGGCAAGATCCCTCTAAAGAAAACACCATTTTGCCTCATCTTCAACATTTAGCCACACGTTTAGTATTTGATTCTGAATCCACAGAAGATTTGCACCAATTTAGTGAAAATATGCTGGGGTGGTTAAATTCAACGCATTCTCCCCTGATTGATATGAATTGGGCGCGTATTGGAGGATGGCGTGAAGTATTAGCGTGTACATTTGATAGCCCTGAAAGATTTGCGCAACTGATGACAGCGCATTTGATTAAAATTACGTATAATAGCTCCCCTAACTTACTTTTCACGCGCCCTGAAACACAAGCGGTCTACCTACAAGCCTGGCTGGCTTCTTGTTTAGGTTGGCAATTTAAAGCCTTTGAAAAGCAAGCAGACACATTGATTTTACATTATCAACATGCTAAAGAATCGGCTCAAATTCACTTGATTCCGCGAGAAAATCCAAAATTTGATCCGGAAGATCTCATCGAGTTTGAAGTATTGGGTTCAAATGATTATAGCTGTCTCGCCCAACGACTAGAAAGAGACTTGATTAGAATCGATGTATGTAATCAATTTCAATGCGAGCTTCCCTTTACGCTTTATCTGCCCAACCTGCGCACAGGCAAAAGCTTTATGCAAGAGATCTTTTTTCATAAAACCAGTGAGCAATATATCCCCATGTTGCAACTCATTCGTCAAGTAAAATGGAGTTGAAGAATGGAAGAATTTAATTGGAAAAGTCTCCTCATCCCTTTCGATGGACGGCGTAATATTATCATTCCAGGCAATGCTGAGGAAACAACTGTTTTTTGTACGCGCCAATTTCTGCAAATTGCCCAAGATGCCATTGCGCAGCGCGGCATTTTTACTGTCGCTCTATCAGGAGGACAAACTCCTCACGCTATTTTTAAAGAATTGAGTAATCCTATCTATCACCAAGCGTTAGACTGGACAAAAGTTTTATGTTTTTGGAGTGATGAACGCAGCGTTTCGCCTGATCATCCTGACAGCAATTATGCAAATGCGATGCACGCAGGATTAGCTCATATTCCTCTTCTTCCGGAAAACATCTTTCGCATGCCGGCAGAAGAGGAAATTGAAGCCAATGCGTTGGCTTATGAACAACTCATTCGTGAAAAGGTTCCTTCTTTGCGATTTGATTTGATCATGCTGGGCATGGGAGAAGATGGACATACCGCTTCCTTATTTCCACGCACGCATGGGCTGCACACAAAAGACCGCTTAGTGATTGCCAATTATGTGTCCCAAAAGAAAACATGGCGCATGACATTGACGTATGAATGTATTCACATGGCCAATCTAGTTTGCATGTATGTAATAGGGGCGAATAAAGCCAAAATGGTTGCAGAAGTACTTTTAGGCACTTATGATCCTGATAATTTACCCGCACAGCGCATCGGAACACCTTCTCATAGAGCCTTGTGGATTCTTGACAAAGCTGCCAGCGAACAACTTATGCACGCCATCAAAAGTGAATTTTGATCTAAAGCTTGTAGCGTAGACTTCAGTCTGCGCTACAAACTACGAATCATCAAATATGCGCATAAAAATATTACTGATTTTAGTTTTAAATTTAGCTTTTTGTGAAGCTGTAGAAAACTGGCGCCTCGTCTATCCAGACTTTGATTTATCACTAAGCTATTACGGAAATAGCCGCAACTACAGGCGTTATTATTTAAACAAAGAGATATCCCCATTATCTGATTACATTCAGCAGAAAAACAACTTTCAAAGCATCTACGAAGCTGATAGAGAAAAATCTTTCATTCCTGCAGGGATTTATAAAATTCCACGTATTATTCACCAGATATGGTTAGGAGGAGAATTACCCGAAAAATATCAAGCTTGGGTGAAAACCTGGCAAAATTGGGAAGGCTGGGACTACTACTTATGGACAGATCACAATATTCATCAACTCGCTTTACATAATGCCGAACTTTATACAGCAGCAACTAACTATGGAGAAAAATCGGACATTTTACGCTATGAAATTCTACTTCAATTAGGAGGACTATATGTCGATATTGATGCCGAATGTGTACATTCCGATTTTTTTCAATTCGCACACCAAAATTACAGCTTTTATGCTGCTGTAGAACCCGTTGCAAAAAAATCTATTTTTCTTACAGGTAATGCGATTTTAGCTTCTGCACCTGGGCATCCTCTTATGAAACAAATTGTCACAAGACTGCCTATGCATATTGAAGATTATATGAAAAAAAACCAAAATCTTGCTCCAGAAACTGTCAAGAAAACGGGACCCTACTATTTACATCAAATCCTCTACGAAAATAAGCCCTTGCTTATGCAAGACGGCATGATTTTTCCGCCTACTTTCTTTTTTCCACCTGTTGCACGTGCTCCTTACTTGTGGCCTGAAACTGTAGCTATTCATTATTGGGATGGATCGTGGAGCCGTCTATGAGCTTTCTTAAACATTCTATCAAAGAGAATTTATATCTACTTCAATAAATAATTTGACTTTTGCTTATCATTTCTTCATCTTTGTTAATTTGTTAACAAATTTAAAATTCAGGAGTCATGAAATGTTTAAATTCGTACCTATTCTTTGCGCCTTATCTATTCTATTTTCTTTTTCAACTATTGAAGGAACATTAACAGACGATCCCTTTCTGCAAAACATTTTGCGAAGTCATCACCATAGACATCGCCGGCATCATTGTCATTCTTCTAGCTCTGATATTAATAGAAGAGGCCCAACCGGCCCAACAGGTCCGATGGGTCTTCCTGGAACTCCGGGCGCAACAGGCGCAACAGGCGCAACAGGCGCAACGGGTGCATTAACAGCAAATTTCGGAAATTTTTATTCTGAATCTACGCAAACACAACCCTTCAGTAGTTCATCGTTTGTTCCCATTATTTTTCGTAATACTTCTGTTTCTTCTAATGTGAGCATTAGTACAATAGATGAAGCGACAATAACATTACCTACAGCCGGTTTTTATTTGGTTAGTTGGAATTTGACAGCGGATTTTAATACTGGCATAAATGTAATGACCATACAACTAGTGGATACAACAACTTCTCCTATGCCATTTCCTCCTGCTCCCTTTCAAGCTAGCAGTCTTTTTGATCAAATTGGTACTGCAGTGGAACCTATTATATTAGCGGGTCAAACAATCATTCACGCGCCCTCTACTCCTACTATGATTCAATTACAAGCTCAAGTCACAAGTAATGAATCAACAGCAAATGGCATACTTGCAGAACGAACCATTTCCGTTTTGCAAATTAACTAATTATAGCTAGGGCGTGCTTATCTTAGCACGCCCAAAAATATCTTGTAATCTTTGCTTAAAAAGCTGGTCATTTTTCAAATAAAGCTCTCGATTCTTTTGGCCTATTCTTTGTAATTCTTCTTCCGGCAATTTTAAAAGATCCAAAATGATTTCCTCTAAATGCTGAGAATCTGGGAAATAAGCTGTTCCTAATCGCCACTGTTTCGTTTTATAGTAATTGACTAGACAACGTGGATCCGATACAAATTCATTCATAGGGGGAGCATTTGTCGTCACTAAAACCGCTTCACAGCACAGGGCCTCATTTAGAGAATGACCAAATCCTTCTGTTTTACTTGGGCAGAGATGCAAACCATAAGAATTACGCATCATTTTGATTTCTTCTTCTGTCAACCAATAATCAACAAAATCCATATTCTCTATCATAGGTTTAATATTCTTTTGATAATTCACTGCTTTTAATAAAGGAAGCGTAGGATTCTTCTGCCAAATTTGACAAAGAACATCCGATCCTTTTTGCATGCCCATCACATGAAAAAGTGCATGATAATTCTTGGGAATAGCAGAATCAAAACAATCTTTGCTGCTAAATCCCATTAGAACTGTCTGAGGATGAAAAGATTTAAAAATTCGCTCCGCTTCTCTCGTTTTACAGAGAATCTTATCAAATTGAAGTAATAAGGGTTCGTTTGAATGGCACCATTCAGGATTAGGGATGAAATAATTTTGACTAGCAAAAGAAAATAGAGTGTTAACCTCAGGGTACAAGAATAAAAATATATTAATATCAACCTTAGTCCGAGAAGGCTTTTCCCGATAATCAATATAATCAACATCATGCCCTAGATTAGAAAGTGCTTCTGTCAATATCTCTATATCTTTTGTTAAACCCGCTTTGTTATCATAACCAACAATATTAATCGTTAATGGGCGAGATAAAGAACTAACTTCTTGCTTTTCGCTAACAGCATAAACGGAAGACAAATGAAAAAGAAAGAAACAAAAATAATTTAACGGAACCTGTAAAGTAAAACGGAACTTCATGACATGCCCTCAGAGTTGTTTGTGTATATACACATAACACTTCTATTTAATTCTAATTTTTTTTAAATTGCCTGATTCAGATATATCACAACAGAGAAAATAAATGAAAAAGCACTTATCCTTTCTTTATCTATTTTTATTAGGATTTTCAACTTATTTGTGGGGATTTGAATATGAATTAAGCCTATGCGCTATCTTCAAAGATGAAGCTCCCTATCTTCAAGAATGGATTGAATATCATCGCATGCTAGGAGTTCAACATTTCTGGCTCTATAATAATGAAAGTTCCGACCATTATGAGCAGATTCTACAGTCTTATATTCAAGAAGGCATCGTAGAGGTCATTGATTGGCCTGGAACAATGGATAAAAAGTGGACACCTCAAATCAAAGCTTATAATGATGGCATTGCACGTTCAAAAAATATTACGCACTGGCTAGCCATTATTGATGTTGATGAGTTTATTGTTCCTGTTTACCATGATTCGATACAAGATTTACTTAAAAATTATCCTGATGCAGGCGGATTGCAAATTTTTTGGCAATTTTTTGGTACCTCTGGCATATATGAGCTCCCTCCTCATCAAATGATAACTGAATCTTTGGTGCTAAAAGGACATTTTGATCTGTGCAACAACTATAAAACGATTTGTCAGCCACATACTATTAAAACATACCGATCGCATGAAGGCGATTATTATGAGCCTTGGTTTCCTGTTTTTCCGGACGGCAATAAAGCGAATAATCGAGCAAGAGAATGGCCCCTCATTCAGCTTGACATCGTGCAGATTAATCATTATTGGACACGCGATGAAAAATATTTTAGAGAAAAGAAACTTCCAAGAAATAGAAAAAAAATGACAGAAGATATCATTCAATCTTGTATACAGCAAACTAACCAAGAGTTAGATGAAACCATTTTGAGGTTTGTTCCTGCTCTCAAACAACGACTAGAAAGTTTGCAACACAAAAATGAAAATGAATTTAAGGAATCTTCTTTATGAAAAAATGGCTCACATTCCTTATGTGCTGTTATCCTTTCTTTTTTTCCAACGCAGAACTCCCTTATCCTTATCATACACTTTCCGAAGTTCTCCCTTTGAATCTTCATTCGCTTTATCGTAATAAGGAAACTATCACAGCACTTATTGAAGAATATCACGTTCAAGTCATTATTGAGTTGGGAAGCTGGATGGGTGCCTCTACAAGGCATTTTGCTCGAGAAATTTCCCCTCATGGCCGCGTGTACGCCATCGATCATTGGCTCGGCTCCGCCGAACACCAATCGAGAAGATACCGAAGAGTTTTGCCTACTTTATATCATCAATTTCTTTCTAATGTGATTCAGGAAGGATTAACAGAGCAAATTATTCCTATCAAAATGCCCGTTCATGAAGCCTCTTTATTATTCAAAACATTGCGCATCATGCCAGATATGATCTATGTCGATGCCTCTCATGATGAAGAAAGCGTCTATCAAGACTTGTCAGATTGGTTTCCTTTAGTGCGTGAACGAGGAGTCATGTGTGGGGACGACTGGGATATACAAGAAGTAAGAACTGCGGTTTCACGCTTTGCCACCGAAAACAATCTGATGATTGAAACGGATGGTATTTGTTGGAATTTTAGAAAACTCCAAAATTAAAATTCTATCTTAAACTTCATTTGTTCTCCTCTGTGCTCTCTGTGCCTCTGTGGTTATTTTATTTAATAACTCACCTTACGCAAACTGAAGTTTGGACAATTGTAGCTAATCGCGGCAGCGATCAAAAGTGGGAAGCCCCGCGTGAAGCGAAAGGCCGGTTAGGCCTGTAGCGGAACGTGGGGAATCAATCCATAATAAAATGA
>JASBUW010000086.1 GCA_030147755.1 Parachlamydiaceae bacterium | reverse complement strand
TATAACTTAATCTGATAGTTATTAATCTTTTTGCCTGGCATTTCATGTACTCCTTTTTTGTCAAAAAGTACTTTGAAATTGTCAGGCTTTTTTCGGCAAAGATAATTGTCGTCAACCGGCAAAGATAATTGTCGCTATATATCGCTCTTTGATTTGATTGGTTCTCCATTCAGCAACTCTTCTTTGCAACGTCCTAAGATGCTTTGATGAATAAGTTGTAGGAAATTGCTCAATTAACTGATCTAGTAATGTTTTAGCCGTACAGTGAGGTTCAAGTGTTAAACGTATTTCTAAATCTCCCCAAACATTCTCAAAAGGATCTTGACGTGTTCGCCAAGTCCTAATATCTAAAGACTTTCTTGGTTTTGGCGTACGCTTGTATTGTCTTTCCTCTATTTTTTTAAGCTGCAATACCTGTGATAAGGTTTCTTCGTTTTTAATTTTGCTATTTTCTTCAGCAAGCATATTTTTGTTCCATGCAAATTGCCAGAATTTATCTTGTAACTTTTTAAGATTTTCCAACAAAATAACGGGATTTAACCTTTCATACTGATTCCTAAGCTGGTTTTTGATTTCCTGATTGATGTGAGTACAGCTCATTAATCTTTGATAAGGTGTTTGAGCTTTGTCGTAGCTTTTGTGTACTTTAGCTCCACGGCGTTCTTTGGATATTAATTTCATAGATAGTTGAAAAAAATTAACATAGAGTCTCAAAACTGCGTAGACTTCTGCTAAAGCATGCCAAGCGTGCCTTCCTTCATAGCGATCATATCCTATTAACTTGCGTACGATTGAACCATTTTTCTCTTCTACATGTGCTTGATCGTTTTTGCGATAAGCACGAGAACGAGTAAATGTAATTTTCTTGATCTCGCAAAATTTTAATAACTCATATTTAATAAATTCACTTCCATTGTCAGTATCTAATCCCAACATATTGAATGGTAGTAATTGTTCAAACACATTTAATGCTTCTATCACTTGAGCTTCACTTTTGTGAAGTAGGGGTAAACATTCTGTCCAACCAGACGCAATATCTGTTAAAACTAATGTATTTAAAAATGCACCATCGACTCTGTCTCCACAATGAGCTACGAGGTCTGCTTCAAAAAAAACCTGGTATGACATCATTCCAGTCCGCAAAGGTACGTACTTGGATTTGACGCTTCAATAAACTACCGGGTTTAGTTGTACTAATCGCAAAACCACTTCGTTGCCTGTTTACTCGAAGTAAGCGGTCAACAGCTGCTGGACTAATATTTAATAATTTCGCACGTACATCTGACGATAAAGATAGCTGACTGTGATGCTCAAGTATTTCAATAAGTTCTGGTATAAAAGGAACCAATCTTTTTGAGCAAATGCGATTAGCTGCTTCCCAGAGTGTTAACAAGGCTTGGTAGACATCTGGACCATATTTTGGTTTTCTATAAGTTTTTTGGACTTTTTGGCTTGACTTAGTATTTTTAAAAAGATTGATTGCGTACTTTCTCTGATAGCCGGTAGCAGCAATAAAGCCATCCAAAATCTTAGTTTTGTCTTTGCGGTTTACTAATTGATACCTTGTTCGTACTTGGTTTAGTAACTCTTTACGAGCTTGTAGGCTCATTCGGTTTTGCGTATGCCTCCTTTAAAATTAAACTTATTTTGAGTGATAGTTTGATTTTAAATGAGGCAATACTTCTTCAAGAGTGAGATTTTTGATGAGTCAATGCGTATTAATTCAAAATCGACATTTTATGAGGGTGGTTTAGCTTTATATGCTGCTCCAGCAAGTCCATAAGTAAAAGTCCATTCCCCACACTTCTTTCCGTCTGATGTATACATTCCTGTATTATTAAGAATAAAATTTCCACTATATAAGGTTTTTTTTATGCTTGAAAGAGACCCAGGAGATGCAAGAACAAGATGAAAACTCCATTCACGTCCCTTATATGAAGTCGTCATTTTTTTTCCTGGACCTATTACCAAAGCTTTGTCATAGTGTTCTGGACCATGAATAGATAAATTTTGTCCAGTATTGTTAGTAACAGTTACATGAATTTTATTTCCCATAGAGCCTACCTCTTGATATAAAATAGGTTTTATTTTTTTTGTATCATATAATGGTTTTCAAGTCATCCCTGATTTAAGATCAAATCCATTTTTCGTTTAATCGATTTGATATTAAATCAGGGATGACTTCTCAGTCAGTGCAATAAAGATTTAGGATTTGCTTATTAGTCTGGACTTACGCAAAATGTGGATTTTTGGAATAATAGTTGAAAAAACATGAGAATGATTATGGGTCGTAAAAAAAAGTCAATCGAATGGATTACTGCCAATTTCTTCTTTGCACTCAGACAAATTATACGCTGACCTATTTTGCTGAGCATAAGAATGGAGTCAGCCATGATGCAATTAATCGCTATCTTGCTAAGGATAAATTAACGCCTGCATTAGTGTGGGAATATGTTAAAAGAGATATAGATCAAAGTGAAGAGGGCTATCTCATCTTTGATGATGTCGTTTTAGATAAAAGAGACTCTACCTCAATTGAGATAACAAAGTGGCAATATAGCGGAAATGAAGGGAAGGTGATTAATGGTATTGGGGTTGTGACATGCGTGTATTACCAGCCTAAGGTAAAAAAATTTTGGGCGATTGATTATCGCATTTATTCTCCAGAAAATGATGGTAAAAGTAAGCTAAACCACGTCCACGACATGCTACAGAATGCGATCTTTAGCAAGAATCTTAAGTTTAAAACAGTCCTGATGGACACTTGGTATGCAATAGATTTTCTGATGACGTCAATTGATCGCCTAGGGAAGATATTTTATTGTGCAATTAAGTCAAATCGTTTGGCTAGCCCAGTTAATGTAAAGTATGAATATAAACAAGTTAAAGAATTTGAGTGGTCTAAAGAGGGGCAAAAGACAAGAATTCGGATTCATTAGAGCTCTTGCATAACCTAATTTTGTAACTCCCAATTATAAATTCCGGCAATTAAATTAAATCTTAGACAAAACCGCTTTCTTCGATTTCTATAGCGATCAGCAATAATTTTAAATCTCTTCAGCAGACCTATTACATTTTCATTGATCACTCGTTCGCTGGATAATTTAGCATTCTTCTTCTTATCTTCTTCACTTAAAGGCTTTTTTTTACTTTTTTTCTTAGGCATTTGAGTCTTAGCATGAAGTTT
>JASBUW010000084.1 GCA_030147755.1 Parachlamydiaceae bacterium | reverse complement strand
TTTCAAAGGTTGTTCTTTTAACTCCTGTTAACCTGCGAAAATCTTCTGCTTTAAACTCTTTCAAACTTTCGTATCTCATGGCTAAAATCCTTCTAAATTTTAGCCATTCTAACACTTATTCCAGGTTATGCAAGAGTTCTATTACAATAAAACAGGATGAGTAAGAGCGCAAAGTAGCAAAATGATAGGATAAAGCATGGCTATGAGATATTTCTATTCTTTATAATCCTTTAAATTTTAAAGACATAAATGTGTTGTATTGCTAGAATTTATGGCGAACATTCACATTTAAATAGGAGAGTCTTTCATGACGTCGGCAGCTATTGAGCCCTATAGACAAGCGAAAGAGTGGGTTCATCAATACCGAGATCACGGAAAAGTTTATACTAAGGATAGTGAATATGCACCGAAAGCCCCTTTGGCAGGGCTTGAACAGGCAGTCGACCATTTAAAGTCAGCTATTTGTCAACAAGCAGCTACGAAAGAAAAACTCACCCGTTTATGTTGGTATTTGAGAAATGCGGCAGCACAAAACGGCCATGATAAGCTACTGGCTAGAATCCAATTGTTTTCTGTATGCTTAGCTAAAGGATTGAACAATACACGTCTGCTTGAATGCGAATTAGAAGGAAATAGCATCTCTCTTTCATCTGCTTGTTTTCCATTACAAAATGATTTCATTCAACTTTTAAAAGAGTTAGGACGCCCCATACGCATTAAAAATAGTCCTGAGATATTTCATTCAAGCGTATTTCAAGAAATTGCCTCTACTTTGAAAACACAAGAAGCTTATTATCCCAAAAAAAATGATTGGCAAAATAGAAAAGTGATTGCCAGTGATGCTTTGTTATTTGCTTGCCATAAATTGCTTGCTGATTCGCTGCAAGGCACTTTAAGTGATTTTCAGATTGCTCAGCTTTCCTTGCAAGCAGATCGATTAGCTGAATCGACTCAGTGTATAGAGTTGTCTCCATGGCTCACGCATATGCGGTTATGTTTATCTAAAGGAATTACGGATCCGTTTTTGCTTTCTTTATCTCAGGAGACAGTCATTGTAATACGAGCTGATCACTTTCCTCTTTCTGAAGAGTTGGTTAGAAATATAGGATTATTGGGGTATTCTGTGAGAGTGGCCAATTCCCGCGAAATTTTTGCTGCTCCAGTCTTTGTGCAATTGGCAAACCAATTGACAAATTTTGAAGATTTTCAAGAACGAGAGCATTATTGGTGTTCTGTTTCTTTTAAAGCCAGTCGAGCGCTTCTTAGCCTGGCTGAAGGATTATCAGGCTTAACTTATATGCAAGGACAAGCCGCAGAGGAGGCAAATGACGCGAACTTAGAAGAATTGCAAATAGCCCTGCGTTATTTAGCTACCAGAGAAGAAAGCTTAATTGAGGATGTTATCCGTTTTTATCTCTTTGCCAATAAATACATGATAGCTCCGCTTCAAGAAGCATGTATCACAAAGCTTGTTCATTTAGCACATCACGATGCACCGCAAACATGGCCGCTGGCTCATTATTTGTCGACAGTGGCTGCTCCAAAAGATGCATTTACTCAAGTAATGGGTAAAGGAACTGTATTAAAACAGAGTGATTTTCCTTTGTCTCCCGCCTTTATTCAAGAAGTGGAACAGATGGACATCGCATTTATTGCAGTAGAAGACGATGAAGCGATTTTTTCTAAGAAAGCCTTTTTAAAAATTTGTCAATTTGAAACAAACTTGTCTTTTCTTGATTTTTGTTTGATGCCTTGTTCTCGACATGGAGAAAGCTTCTCCATCGCTCCTATCATCAGTCGCTTAGCTGGTGAAAATTTGAAAGAGGGATTTTCTTACGCAGAAAAAGATCTTCTTAACATTTACCAGAAACTAGTGGATTACCTTTGCACTTTAGAGACTAGCAGATTAGTGGACCTGGTTGTAGCAGCAAGAACCCATGATATAGGTGCAATTTGTCCACAAACTATTTCTAGCTTGGCGAGAGTCTTAGGATGTGAAGCAAATGAAATAAAACTTAAAATGAAAATTAAAGAGGAGATCTTGACGTGGTTTCAAACAGAAGATTCTTCTCTTTCTTTCGCGCAAAAGTTAAATCGTTTATTTTGTGATAAAATTAAAATAGATAATTTTACTAGCTTTGAAATACGTACATCAGATCTTGATGCTACTTTTCAATGGAATGGAGTGGATTGGTATATAAGTACCAACACAAGCATAACGTCTCGTGGATTTGCTATGCTAGAGGGATTACCCATCAGAAGTTTCTATTGTCATGGTCATATTGAAGTTGATATTTTTAAACGAATCGTCACACCAAATCTCAAAAATTTGTATCTTGTCGATGAAGATGTCTCTATTGAAATTATTAAGCATATGGCTAAATTCCCCTTAGAGACACTTACTATTGATAGCGTTTCGGTAACAGATGAATGGCTAGAATATATTAGTCCTACTGTGCGTGATTTGAGAATCAGTAAAGCAAATATGACAGGAAGTGGACTAAAGCATATTCAATCTTTGGCATTAGAAAAGCTTGAATTAAATTACATACAGTCTTTTGAAGACTTCAATTTGATTTACCTGCGTGGAATGCCTTTGCACTATTTTAGTGTATGTGGCACTGAAGGAGTAACCGGCGCTCATTTTAGTTATCTCAAATCAGCGCGACTTAAAGTAGCTAGAGTTGGCTATTCAAATATAGGAAATGAGGCTATTCATGCATTAGCAGGAATGCCTATTAAAGAGATTGATGTAAGCCGTATGAAGATCACGGATCAAGCGCTTGAAGTCATGGCAAACATGCCTTTAAGAAAAGCCAATCTTCAAAAGACGAAAGTGACTGACAAAGGAATTGCGCTTCTCCAATCGAAGAAATTAGAGCAACTCTTTTTGGATGAAACTGTAGTGACAGAACCACTGAGGCAAGTTTTTAGAAAGAAGGGAACGAGAACATATTTGAATAGTCAATATGATAAAGGGCCTGAACCACAATCAAATCGTAGAGAACCTGAACTAAGACCAAAGAAAATGAGTCCTCAAGGAGATGATGAAGATTGTCCTTGTTGGGTATCCTTAGCTTTATTAACAGCAGCCTCAGTTGTTGGATTGATATTTCTTAGAAGGTAAAATTCCCTCCTTCGTCGGGATAAAAAAAGAGCCTAGTTACTTTCTTTACTCCGACGAAGGAGAGGCAAATTCCGATAGGTTTTAAAAAAGTGTAAAAAGGCTATTTTGTTTTTACGCGCAAGCGTTTGGAGCCCCCAAGCAACTTCGTTGCTAATATCAAAAAGTAACAGTGACCTTCTTGGTAGTTGGTTAAAGTATACTTAAAAAGACTGGTTTTATCTGTGCGGTAGCACTATCACTGCATTAGCCCAGACCGAGCGCGTTTAGCGCTCGTTCTGGGATTTAATGTACAGCCTATTGCACTGCGGTTAGCAGTGCTACAAGGGCGCCGAATAG
>JASBUW010000143.1 GCA_030147755.1 Parachlamydiaceae bacterium | reverse complement strand
AGACCTGATGGACATAAAGTGTATGACGTACCGGAAATAGTTAAAGCCGGTTGTTAAAATGGATTTTACTCGTTTTGTCCATCAGGTCTATGAGGTCCATCAGGTCCATTTTGGTCCATTCATGCCGGTTCAAGCGACTTTAAAAACTTAAGTTGACGCCATTGGCTGAACACTTACTGAAGAACATTAAGGCTCATCCACCAAATTCTCACGAATGGTGTAGTAGACTTTATTAGCCATAAAGTTATCTTGATCAGAGAGCACCGAAATAGTCACTCTGACATCTAAAAAGGAAGACAGCATCGCAGATCCAGAGGAGGAATTTCCATTATGGCGAATTTCTCTATCTTCAGGAACGTAAAATTCAGTTCCATATTTTTCCATTGCAGCAAGAAGAGGAGAATTTTTTTCTCGGCACTTCTGATGAAGCCAAGCGCCTAATTTATGCAAATCTTGTGGAGGAATCCAGTAACCACCAGCGGGTCCTCCGACGACTTCTCCTTGGCAAGAATCATCCGCTTTAAAGCGCCCTTGTTCGGGCCGAGTAGTGGAAATGGTAATATCAGCAGGACCCAAAATATGCTCTTGAAGCAGTTGATCAAAGGGTTTTTTAGCGTGATGTTGTAAGTGAAGTGCTACTAATAAGATCCCGAGATTGCTGTAATGTCCTTTATCTAGTGGATGAAGGGTGCTATCGGCATATTTAAGAAAGTCTTCGGGTTTAGATATAACAGGAGGAGGTTCTCCTTTTTTTAAAGCCTCTTGAATGGCTTGTTCATAGTTTGCGAGATAGTCGCCAAAGCCTCCGTTATGCGTCATAGCTTGATGTAGAGTGGGTTGAGCTAAATGCTTTTGAACAGGCTCTTTTAAGCTCGCAACAACAGATTCTTCGAGTTTTAATTTATCATCAAAAGTTGTGGAAGGTAACGTCATCAACGCAAGTGTGCCTGTAAACACTTTACCAATCGAATGCATAGAAAAAGGGATTCCTTCCAAATTTTCTTGATGGGTAGGACAGACACAGTAAGTAGAGGTGGCATCGGAAACGTTAACAACGCCAGAGAAACCAATATCATCTAAGTATTGCCGGAGATTTTGCAAGTCTTCTTGGGTAATCGTGTAAGCTTCCGTTTTCACGACACCTAAGGGCGGATAGCCTAATCCTTCCGCACTATAGGTATTGAGAATATCATCATTGGAAAAATTCTCAAATAAAGAGGCAAATAATTCAAAATTAGAATCTGTAAGGGCTTGATCAAATATCTTAGCGTCTTCTTTTCCCAAAAATTGCTTAAATGTTGAGTGATCTGTTTTTTCATCTTGGACTTTTACTTTTCTATCCCAAAAGATCTCAGCGAGTAATTTTCGTTTTTGAGGGAGTAAATGCTTTCCATTTTCTAACCACACATGAGACTCTTTTTTAGTGCCTAAAATGTGAGTGGCCACTTCATTTGTGCTGAAGATCACAGAAACTTTTTTTGCATCCGGTAATTGCTTAATCCGTTTGCCTAATTCCATCACGGAAGATAAGGAATCCAATGAACTGGAATCTAGTATTTGCTTGGCGAGGGCTAATTGTTCCGGATTGGCCGCAACGAGAGCATAAGAGACACCATTGATTTTTACAGTATGATTGGATTCTTGTTCGGCAACAAGATCAAAAGTACAAAGTTTACTCTGATAAGAAAGAGAAACATGTAAATTGCTCATAAAATTTACTCATTTTAAATAAACTTGAATTTTTATTATAACATTTATTTGAATTTTTATTCATTAATAAATTGAGTGTTTTGAAATCACCTAAGAAATTTTTAATTTTTTCTGCTTTGCACACAAGTTTTTCTCTCTACTCATAATCTAAACTTTGCCAAATTTGAAATAAATAGCTTTGCTTTTTTGTACTAAAAATGGTACAATCAAGATTAATGAGGGAATACTATGACGAAAATGAAACCATCATTAAATGTAGAATTTTATAAAGAGTCTAATGGCAATGAACCTGTTAGAAAATGGCTTCAATCTTTAGATAAACAGATCAAAATCATTATTGGTGAATGTTAGTAAAGTTCAATTTCGCTGGCCTCTAGGGATGCCATTAGTGCGCACTTTGGGAGATGGATTGCACGAGTTAAGGAGTACTATTCCTAATGGAATCATTCGTATTTTATTTATCGTTGCGAATAAAAAAATGGTATTGCTTCATGGGTTTATTAAGAAGACCCAAAAACTTTCCATACAAGATTTAGAAATCGCTAGAGAAAGGGCAAAAAATTATGAGCGAAAAGAAGAAAAAAAATAAAAATATACATGCAGGCTCTAACTTTGATGATTTTCTCAAAGAAGAGGGGATTTTTGAGCATTGTCAAGAAGTGGGAGCGAAATACGCTTTTGTTATGCAACTCGAGGACGAAATGAAAAAGCAAAAATTAACAAAAGATGAATTAGCTAAACGTATGGAAACAAGTCGATCGTCATTAGATCGTTTACTTGATCCTAATAAATCTTCTAATATTCGATCTCTTATTAATGCAGCAGCAGCTGTTGGCAAACAGATTAGAATTCATATTATATAAATTTTCAAATCTTCCTGTCTTGCACACAAATTCCTCTCTAGGCAGAATAAAAGCCTTTGATGAGGGATTTTATGGCGATTTTTAATAAAGAAAGTTTAGAGGCTTTACGACAACGGGTCGATTTAGCCGAAGTGCTTTCTTCTTATATAGATCTCAAACGTGCAGGAGCGGCTTACAAAGGATTATGCCCGTTTCACGATGAAAAATCGCCTTCTTTTATTGTGCAGAAGGGAGATTCACACTACCATTGTTTTGGGTGTGGGGCACATGGGGATGCGATTCAATTCTTGATGGCGCATCAAAAAATGAGTTTCTCTGATGCTGTCGAAAACCTGGCGCAACGCTTTCATGTGCATTTAGAAAAAGTGGAAGAAAGCGACGAAAAACGAGGTCCTAATAAAGCTTTATTAAAAGAGGCTCTTCAACAAGCCTGTCTGTTTTTTCATTTCTATTTACTGCATACAGCGGAAGGACATGAAGCCTTGCATTATCTGTATGGACGTGGAATCGATTTGGCTTTCATTCAACATTTTCAAATTGGGTTATCTCCCAAAGCTTCAAACATTTTTCGTAAATCGATGCACTCTAAAGGGGTGCGTGAAGATGTTTTAGTCGATGCGGGATTGCTTTCTTCGACAAAAGAAGGGCAATGGCGCGAATTTTTCAATGATCGGATTATGTTTCCCATTCATCACTATTCTGGAGAAGTCATTGGATTTTCAGGACGCAAATACAAAGAAGAGACATTTGGGGGCAAGTACGTCAATACACCCGAAACCGTGCTTTTTAAAAAATCGCGTGTGTTGTTTGGCTTTAATCACTCGCGTCGTCGCATCGCTAAAGAACGCAAAGCGATTATTGTCGAAGGACAAATTGATGCGTTGCGCTTGATTCAAGAGGGATTTAACATCACGGTTGCAGGACAAGGCACTGCGTTTGGCGAAGGGCATGTCAAAGAATTGCTGAATTTAGGCGTCAGTCAAGTGTTTTTAGCGATGGATTCCGATCACGCGGGGCAAGAAGCCACTGCAAAAATTGGGCACTTATTCCAAAAAGAGGGCGTAGAAATACGCGTCGCGCAACTTCCCAAAGGGCAAGATCCTGATTCTTTTCTGCGAGAACAAGGACCTGCCGCTTTTCAGAAGTTGCTACTCGATAGCTCAGATTACTTATCTTTTTTGGTGAAACATCTATCGCGTGATCTCAATTTAGAATCTCCCGCTGCTAAAAATGAGTTGATCCAGAATGCAACGAAGCTCATTCGTGAATGGGATCATCCTGTGATGGTGCATGAAACCTTGCGTAAATTGGCGCATATGATGAAAGTGCCCGAGGAATTTGTTGGTGTGGGTCAAGACTATATGCCGAACGTCTATATTAAAAAATCGGCCAGTGTCGGCACACAAACGATTGATCCCGATCGTATTTTAGAAACAGATCTCTTGCGTTGGTTATTGTTGCTTGGACTCGAACAAACACGTCTAGTTGACTTGGTCAGGGCCAATTTAAAGAAAGAAGACTTTCATGTGGCGATTTGCCAGAAAATCTTCGAAATCTATCGGGAGAATTATGAAAATCATCGTCCTTGTGATTTGCTCTCTTTAACCATTGATCTAAATGATGCAGAAGGGCAACTCGTGATGTCGGATCTAGTACAAAAAAAGGTCAATAAAGAGCGTGCGGAGCAGCAATTGATTGAAACAATCCAAAAAATCTTAGATCGCAATTGGATGGAAAAGCGCGAAAACATTAAGATGCGGATTCAGAGTGGGCAATGCTCGGACGAAGAAGCGTTGGAGCTTGTTAAACAATTTGATGACCTAAAACGACATCCTCCACGGGTGCTAATCGATCTTTAGGAGCAAAAATGCAAGAACGACTCTCTCATTTAGTGTTTTATGATGGCAATTGCGGATTGTGTGATCAAGTCGTGCAAACACTGCTCAAAGCAGACAAGCACGAATATTTTGTGTTTGCCCCTTTGCAAGGTCCTACAGCCGCACAATTCATTTCTCATCTACCTCCGGAACTTAAAAGCGTTGATAGTTTAATTCTGGTGGAGAATTATCGCTCCGATCATCCTCAAGTGTATGTTTTAGCCAAAGGAGCGTTGCGTATTGCCTGGCTGTTAGGCGGAGCCTGGACGCTTATTGGTTGGCTTTCTTTTCTGCCTTCTTTTTTGTTTAATTGGGCTTATCGTTTAGTGGCGCGTAATCGCCATCGTTTGTTTCCGCAAACAGAATGTATGCTTCCTCGACCTGATCAAAAAGAACGGTTTCTTCCCTAAAATTTTTACTTAATCTTTGTTTGAATTTAATATTATTTTAATGCTTTTTATTTAAAATTTAGTTTATTTTGTTTTTTAAATTAATAAAAATTTTTAAATAAAAGGGTTGCCAATGACTTTCATGTGCTATTCAAATAAGTTTACTGGATATTTCAAAGAAATATTTAATGAATGGATAGTAACGGATAATTTAATAGGAAAAGCAGATTTTATTATAAAAGATATCTCTACTGATAAAGTTACGCTTGTATTTAAGAAGCAGAGAAAAGCCATGGAAGGAGAAGCGCCTTGTCCAAATGAAATATCTGCTTATCAAGTGTACATCGCTCCGTTTGAAGAGGGGGATGCAATTAGAAAAATCTTTAATCGAGAGCTTCATTGCGGAGAAAATTCAAATAGAGCTTATTATTATTCTGAAAAGGGAGATAAAGTAGAATTTGATTTAATCGTCATGCGAAAGTTATCGGTTGTCTTAAATCAAGTTTATCGACCTGCATAATAGATAACTCGTGTTTAAACATGAGTTGAATATGAAGTAAGAGATTGATTTTAGCGATGCATGAATTTACGCGTGCGATCAATTGCTTTTGGATCATGTTTAAACCAATGAACGATATCTTTAGGAAGACTAATGCGTTCTTTTTCTTCTTTTACAGATCCTTTGGGTCTTCCGGCTCCTATACGTCTACCGCCATGACCTTTTGTCTTTTCTTCAGTAAGGGGGTTTAATTTGTTATTTAATCTATATTTAATAAACTCTCGTAGATATTTTGGATAATTCTCAATGACTTCTTCAACGGATTCTCCTCCATATTCTACAGGATAATTAACATGGCGAAAAATCCATTCATTGACTTCTTCATCAAACCAAGGACGTATTTTTCCTATTTCTTTAAGGGCTATTTCTAAGTGTTCTTTAATTTCTTTTGTGGTGGCCATGACCAACCTCTTTCCTTAAATTCATATTCTGTTTTTCGAATACTTAAAGCCGAAACCTCTCGTTTCTTTCCTTTTGCATGGACAATTTTAATAGCACACAAAAAATGACCGTTTTCGTCTAATAAGTTATAATCGATCCCCCCCTTCTTTAGATTCCACCCAACTAACTTTAAGTAAGCTAAATATTTTCTTTCTTCGAGAGGTTTAGCCATATACACAATACCTATTACTTATATTCTTGAATAAATTACCATAAAAATCAAGAAGTATTCTCTTATCAATGTTAACGAACTGATCATATACTAAGCACTAAGCCTTTTCTTGAATTTTACTGAAATCTAAAATCTCGCCAAAAAGATTCAGTACGCGTTTCAACAGAGCTAAGCGATTCTCTCGAATTTTAGGATCATCCGCCAAAATTTTCACATGATCAAACAAATCTGCTAAAGCAGGTTGAATGGTAGCAATTAACGCATACGCTTGATTGTAATCGCGTTTGGACAACGCTTCTTCAAAAGCTATTTGTTGTTGATCAAGGAGAGAGTGTAATTGCTTTTCAGCGGGCTCTACAAGCCATTCCTGGGTCACTGTCGAGAGTTGATGGCCATTCAATTGACCTTTAGCGCGTTTATACACTTCGTAAAGAGAATTAAATTGATGGCGCGCTTGCTTGCGGAACTCATGCAAGGCTTGGACGCGGCAGAAAGTGTCATAAATATCTGCACAGCTATAGGCTAAACTCGCTTCAATTTCATCTTTATGAAAACCATAGTCTTGAAACACTGTTTTAATGCGATTCGTAATGAAAGTGAGAATGTCATCCACAACTTCTTCTTTGTTTTTCATGACCGAAGCGGGAAAATGAGTGGCACACGCCAGAAAGCAAGCGCGTAAGGGAAGCTCATAATGTCCACGGATCAAAATTTTAATGATTCCCAATACCTGACGTCGTAAGGCATAAGGATCACTTGAAGAAGTGGGCTTTAAACCGATGCTAAAGCAGCCCAGCAAGTTATCGATTTTATCCGCTAAACTGACAATTGTCCCTGTCTCTGTTTCTGGCAAGGGCGCATTTTCTCCACGCGGCATCCAATGTTCATTAAGGGCTTGTGCCACTTCGGGGTCTTCCTTTTGTGCAAGCGCATAATAGGTTCCAATGATACCTTGGAGTTCAGGAAACTCATACACCATGTTTGAGGCAAGATCCGCTTTGCAGAGGAGGGCGGCACGTTCTACTTGTGCGGGCGAACTGATGTGAAGCAGGGATTGTAATGCTTTAGCATGCGCTAAAATGCGTTCGACCTTCTGATATACTGTGCCAAGTTCTTTTTGAAAAGTGACTTTCTTCAATTTTTCATTTAAGTCTTCTAAGCGCACTTTGAGATCTTCTTCAAATAAGAAGACTCCATCTGATAGACGGGCAGACAGCACGCGTTGGTTTCCGCGGCGAATCTCATCGGTGGGTTGAATATTGGCTGTAATAATAAACACATTTTTCAAAGAGCCATCAGAATGCGTTACAGGGAAATATTTCTGGTGCTCCACCATCTCTGAAATCAAAACCTCTTGAGGGGCTTTGAGGAATTCTTCGCGGAAAGTCGCAAAGGTCACAAAAGGCCATTCTACCAAGTTTGTCACTTGAGGAATAACTCGTTCACGTTCAATAATTTTGATATTTTCTTGTGCTTCTAATGCATCTAATTGTTGATGAATGCTTTGTTCACGCTCTTCTGCATCGGCCATGACAGACTGCTGACGCAAGATTTGCAGATAATCTTGGGCATTTGTGAGCGAGCTAGCGTTGGGTGATAATTGACGATGCCCATAAGTCATGCGATCGGCTTGGATGGGCCCTACTTGAAAAGGTACCACTTCTTTACCAAACAAAGAGACAATCCAGCGTAAGGGACGCGCATAACTGATCTCTACATCACCCCAACGCATCTTTTTAGGAAATTCTAAATTGAGAATGAGAGAAGGGAGCTGTTCGCTTAAAATTGCGGCTGTGGCACGTCCTTCTTGATGAATTTTGCCCACTAAATAAGAAGCGTTTTTAAGAGTGCGTATCTCGACTCCGGTAATTTGCCCTTGCTGAATGGCTTCTAAAGTGGGAGCAGGGATTCCCAATGAACGGAAGAATCCTTCGCCGGCAGGTCGAATAGAGCCATCTGTGTGATACGCTTGTTCCACGGCGGGTCCTTTTTTCTCGATGACTTGAGAAGGCTTACCCATTGCGAGACTATGGATATAAAGAGCCAAACGGCGGGGAGTGGCATAGATGCTGATGCGTTCAAATTTAATGTCTTCTTTTTCTAAAAGAGCACGTACTTGCTTTTCTAAATTTTGACGACCAATCGTCACAAAGCTGGCCGGCAATTCTTCTGATCCAATTTCTAAAAGGTAATCTTCTACCTGATCGGAATGCACATTGAGAAGATGTTCAGACAAATGAGGTTTAGTGGTAGCTGCGTGTGCTTCTTTGGCTTTGCTAAAACGGAGAAGGGGAAATCCTTGCGCTTCGCGACTTTGAATGTAGCCTTCTGCCACTTGGCGTGCTAAATCGCGGATACGCCCAATGTAGCCGGTTCGCTCTGTGACAGAGATGGCTCCACGTGCATCTAACATATTAAAAGCATGTGAAGCCTTCATGACAAAGTCATAAGCGGGGACTGGCAATTGCTCGGCGATTAGTTTTTTGGCTTCTTGTTCATAATCCTCGAAATGACGCAACCACATCGCAGTAGAGGCTTTTTCAAAATTGTAATGACTCCATTCCACTTCATTACGGTGATAAATATCGCCGTATTTTAAGTGCTCATTCCATTGTAAATCGAAAATGCTATTCACTTTTTGCAAATACATCGCTAGACGTTCGATTCCATAGGTGATTTCACCGGTAATGGGCTTCAACTCTACGCCACCGACAGCTTGGAAATAGGTAAATTGCGTGATTTCCATTCCATCCATCCATACTTCCCATCCCAATCCCCATGCACCTAATGTAGGGGATTCCCAGTCATCATGCACAAAGCGGATATCATGCTCGGTTAAATCGAATCCTAGTGCTTCTAGCGACTGCAAATACAATTCCTGAATATTTTCAGGAGAGGGCTTTAGCATGACTTGGTACTGAAAATAGTGTTGCAAGCGATTGGGATTCGTTCCATAGCGGCCATCTGTAGGACGTCGACTAGGCTCGATATAGGCGGCACGGTAAGGTTCAGGACCCAAGCAGCGTAGAAACGTGGCGGGATTAAAGGTACCTGCACCCACTTCTAAATCGTAGCCTTGATGAATAATGCAGCCTTGTTTTTCCCAAAATTGAGTGAGTTTTTGCAAAAATTGTTGAAATGTAAGCATAGGGGTTGGTCCTAATTGGTGATAAATATAATGAGCGAAAGTTTATAGAGATAACGATTTTACCTCAATGCTCGTGTAAAAATTCAATTTCTCTAATAAATGTTTGATTTTTCGATAGTTATAGAAATATAATTTCACTTTTGTTATAGTAAATTAAAAATTTTTACAATTGATGGACGTTTATGGATTATGCAGATTTAAATGTAAAAGAATGGAAAGAATGGTTGAAAGCGCAAGGCGAAAAGGAATTCCATGCTCGTCAAATTTTAGAATGGATTTATCAGAAAGGGGTCTTGTCCTGGCAAGAGATGTCCAATTTGAGCAAAGAGTTACGCGATAAATTAGCCGCCCATTTTCGTTTACCCGTGTTAGAGTTAGTGCGCGTGACCGAATCGACCGATTTAGAGACATTTAAATTTTTATGGCGTTTACGCGACAAACAATTAGTCGAATCAGTTCTCATTTGCTCAGGCACGCGACGCACGGTATGTGTCTCTTCACAAGTGGGATGTCCTGCGAAATGTGCGTTTTGTGCTTCAGGACAGCAAGGGTTTTTCCGCAATTTGCGTCCGACTGAAATCTTAGAGCAAGTCCTGCAAATCAATCAGTGGTTAGCTCCAAAAGGGGAAAATGTTACTCATGTTGTGTTTATGGGCATGGGAGAACCATTGAAAAATTACGAATCTGTGGTGAAAGCGATTCATTTGCTCAGCGATCCAGAATACCTGAACATTTCGCAGAGACGCATCACGGTTTCTACAGTAGGAATCGTAGATGGCATTCGCCGTCTCTCTTTAGAAGGGCTAAAAGTGAATTTAGTGTTGTCCTTGCATGCGCCTAATCAACATATCCGCAAAAAGATTATCCCTTATGCACGTAAATATCCCTTAGAGGATATTTTAGCGGCGATGGATGAATATGCACAGAAAACTAAGCGCGATATCACGTATGAATATACGTTAATTGCAGGGATCAATGACCATCCGGATCATGCCCTGGAATTGGCGCATTTATTAAAAGGCAAGCAATGCACGGTGAATTTAATTCCCTATAACCCTGTGCCTGGCGTGAAACTCAAACGTCCCGATAAAAAAACCATCAAACAATTCCGCAGCGTTCTATTTGGATCACGTATTGTCAACACGTGTCGTTACACGAAAGGCGTCGATATTGCGGCGGCTTGTGGACAGTTGGCGATGCAAGAAAAACAAGAGCAAGCCCAAACGACATCAGGATTGCCTATGTTAAAGGAGACAGCTTAAAAGTTTAAATTTATAATTAAATATTATTAGTTGTATTAAATTTAATTATATATTATTTAAATTTGTCTTTTGTTAAAATATAATTAGAGACAAATTTAATTAAGATTAAATTATGAAAGCAGAGCCAACTTCTTTATCGGGTAGTGGTGAATCTTTCGCTTCTTATCGGGCTTCAACTCAGAAGAGTTTTAAAGCTGAAATTCAACTCCTGATAGATTGTTGTCCTTCGGGACATTTAACCCCTTTACAACACGCGCGTTTGTTGACTCAAGATGTCATGCAAGCACAAGATTTTGCTTTGCAAACTACTCCTAGTTTAGCGCATAATCAGTTTTCTAATTGGATGCATGTAAACAATCTTCAACTGATTCTTTTAGAGAAAAAGATTGCAGAAGCGCGCAACCGATTTTTTGAGTATACTCGTGAGCAAGAGCAGTGGCAAGAGCGCATGCGTAAATGTTTGGTTAATTTCAAACTTAATTTTCAACGCTATTGTGAATCTATTCGCGCAGCGACTGAGCGTGCAGAAGAGGCTGCCTTCAAAGCAAATTTAAATAAGATACAGAACAACAGGGAAGAGGTAGACACAGTGGACGTGGTGGACTGAGTGGACGAAGTAGACATAAAGTTATTGTCTACTTTGTCCACTCAGTCCACCAAGTCCACTGTGTCCACCTCTTTTCCATGAAAAGCGACATGACAGATGTCTTTTGATCCACAAAAACTCAATCTATTTCCCACGCAGCCTGGTGTTTATCTTATGAAAGACCTCCAAGGCGTGGTGCTTTACGTTGGAAAAGCCAAAAATTTGCGCCAACGTGTAAAGCAATATTTTGTGCCAGGACGCGATGGACGCCTCATGGTGCCTTATTTAGTGGCGAAAATTAACCATATTGACACCATTGTCGTCTCTTCTGAAAAAGAAGCTCTTTTGCTAGAAAATAACCTCATTAAACAGCATAAACCGCGTTATAATGCTTTATTGAAAGATGATAAGAGTTATATTGCCTTAAAAATAACAACCAAAGAGCAGTGGCCTACTGTCAAATTGGTGCGCTATCGGGGGTCGCCAGAACCCGATGGACTCTATTTCGGACCTTACACAAGTGCTCAAGCGGCGCGACAAACCTTGGACCTTCTTCAAAGGTTGTTTCCTTTACGCCAATGTTCAGATCAAGAATTAGCACGACGAACGCGACCTTGTTTACTTTATCAAATGAAACGTTGTGTGGGACCTTGTGTACAGAAATGTACAAAAGAAGAATATGACCATCATGTGCAACGCACTATTAAATTTTTGCGGGGTCAAGATAAAGAAGTTTTAAAAGACTTATATGAGGACATGAATCGTTTATCAGAGGCTTTAGAGTTTGAAAAAGCAGCTCAGACCTTAAGAACGATTCAGTATATTGAGAAAACGATTGAAAGCCAGCATGTAGATCGTCCTTTGGGGGTTGATGCAGATGCGTTAGGGATCTATCGTCATGGCGAAGAGGTTATTCTTGTTCAGTTATTATTCCGTGGGGGGCGTTTAGTTGGATCACGCCACTTTGATTTCAGCAATATTGCCGAAGATGATACCGAACTTCTGTCCTCTTTTCTTCTCCAGCATTATGAAAGGCAAATGGAGATTCCCCCTGACATTTTGTTGCCTGTGGCGTTGAGCGATCGAGAAAGTGTCGAAGAGATTTTAACAGGAAGGCAACAGCAGCATAAAGTACATGTCCATTTTCCACAGCGCGGTGAGAAGAAAGCCCTGCTAGATATGGCGTACACGAATGCTGAGGCCATTTTTAAATCCCAAAAAGATGAAGAAGCGTTGCGTGAAAAGACCTTATTAGAAATGCAAGAACGCCTGCGTTTGGCGCGTTATCCTTCTCGTATTGAATGTTTCGATAATTCGACTATTGCAGGAACAGAACCTGTTTCCTCTATGGTTGCCTTTACTAATGGCCTCAAAGATAGCAAACGTTATCGCACGTATCGCCTCAAAATAGGGACTAAATCTGATGATTATGCGGCGATGCAAGAAGTATTGTTACGCCGCTATAAGCGAGCAAAAGAGGAAAATGATTTGCCTGATCTGGTCATTGTCGATGGAGGCAAAGGTCAACTCAATATCGCATTGAAAGTGTTTGAAGAATTAAATGTCACAGGTGTGGATGTGATTGGACTGGCCAAAGAACAGGGAAGACATGATAAAGGAATGACAGAAGAGCAAGTGTTTTTGCCTAATCAAAAAAATCCTATTCTCTTGAAAAAGAATTCATCCATTCTTTTCTTATTACAAAGAATCCGCGATGAAGCGCATCGTGTGGCGATTTCTTTTCATCGTAAAAGACGTACTAAACGTACTTTACACAGTGCTTTAGATGATATTCCTGGAATTGGACCCGCCAAGCGCAAAGCGTTATTAAAGCATTTTGGAAGCCTAAAAAAAGTGGAAATCGCCACAGAAGGAGAGTTAAAGCAGGTCAAAGGTATTTCGGATGCTAACATCGCGGCACTTAAAGCTTTTTTTCAGGGAAAAAAAGACTAGTCTAGCTAAAAAATTCACGATTCTTTAGGGTAAAAAAAAGTCTCTTTACTCCAGTAACTCGCTTCAACGAGGACACATCATGAGAAACTTAAAAGCTCTTCTGCTCATTTTTTTATGCTCTGCTTCTCTTTCAGCTGAGACATCTTTGATTAAAGTGGGAGTAATTGGAGATTCGATTAGCCATCCGCATCCTGTTCACCCCTATCAAGCCTATTATTATCTTTTAGAGCGCGATTTCGATAAGGAAGGGCTGCCTTTTAGAGTCGTGAATTATAGCGCAGGTGGATCTACCACAGACACAGCCAAAAAACGTTTAAAAGAAATGTTAAAAGAAGATAAACCTCATATTCTCATTATTGCATTGGGAATTAATGATATGTGGCAGCAATTTTCTGTTTCGCACATTGAGAATAATTTAAAAGACACGCTTGAATTGGCCTATGAAAATCATCTGCCTGTTCTATTGGGCTTGTTAGAATTGGATGCAGCTCCCGGTTTACCTTCTCCTGACTACGCGCTTGCCTTTCAAGAAATGACAGGTAGATTACAAGAAGATTATCCAGAGTTGAAAGTGTTTCCTTTCTTAACCACGGAAATGATGACAGATCCCTCTTATGCGACTTTTGATGTCGTGCATGTCAATGACAAAGGACATGAATTGGTTGCAGAAGAAATTAAGCCCCTTTTGCGTCCTCTATTGCGCAGAATGGTGAAAGTCAATACCCTTCCTACAGCTCCTCCAAGAGCTTTCATAGAAGCTCCGCCACGACGTGCGGCGCTTATTCAACTACCTAAGCTGCGTTAATTAGGGCGTATCCGAAAAATTACACTAAATCACTAATATGGAAATAGGTTTCGCCCATAAAATATAGAGAAAAATTAATCCCACGCTTAATGTATTCGCTGCTAAAAGTCCCCCCCATACACTCATAATAGTGGGTGCTGGGATATTATGCTGGGTGAACAAAGAAGTTTCTGTATAAAAAACTAAGGCGATGACTTCAATACATGTCGTGATGACGGCTGTAATCAAGAATAAGAAAATCCAAGTCGTCACATCTTGAGGATTCGCGAGAGTAGATAAAACGCCTGTAAAGATTCCCGTAAATAGAGCTCCTAATAGTGCCGAAGTAAAATTAATCAGAAGAGTAGCTAATAAACTTGGCCACCATTTAATACGTAGAATTCTTTGCACGAAAGGCCATTCAATGAGAATACTTAAAAAAATAAGCCAAAAAGAAAGCAATCCTAAAGCTGACAGGACTCCTGGCCAAACAAGATCTAAAAGAAGTGCTTGCATATTGTGATTCCTAGTTACAAGTCCTTATGAAAGTCACCTTATCATAGGATATGATTAAAAGTGAAAAGGACAAACGACACCAAAGACACCAACGACCTTAACGACAAGGACAAACGACCATAACAACTTTAGTCCTTTTGTCGTTTGTCCTTGTCGTTAAGGTCGTTGGTGTCTTTGGTGTCGTTTGTCGTTTATTTTTTCTTATCATATAAAATCTATTTTTATCTTGAGCAAATTCCCCTTTATTCGCTATAGTCTTGGCTTCACTCGGTGAGATATTAGCTCAGTTGGTTAGAGCGCCACGTTGACATCGTGGAGGTCGGCTGTTCGAGTCAGCTATATCTCATCCCTTTATTTATCATTATGCTAAATTTTTCTCACTCTCCCGATTTGATTCTTAGCCGTTATCTAGCAGCTGAGCTTTTAGCTTATACCGTTCAGTATTTATTTCCTTCTGCTCTCTTACAAGGTGGAGGAGTGAATTCTTTGGGATTTTTCTATGATTTCATTCTCGATCAGCCCTTAACCACTAGTTTAGTGGATAGAATTGAGATGGAACTGCGTACCTTGATTAAAGAGGATCAAGAGGTGCGTTCCCTCAGCATGATGCGTGAAAATGCCTATACGTTTTTGATGCATCAAGGACAACCTTTACTTGCGGAACGTGCGCAAAAAGAACGTCAAAACGTCGTCACCTTGATTCAGGTAGAAGATTTCTATGGATTATGCCCGGAGCTTCCTTTTACGGCGACGCAGGCTGCCGGGCATGTCAAGCTGCTAGACTATCAAGAAACGCGAGTGGAGTGGCAAGAAAAAGGGCAAGTACATGTGCGTCTGATCGGGACCACTCAAAAAACAGCGAAAGATTTAAAACAATTCATGAAAGCCTATGATCTTTTTTTGAAAAAAAGAGATCATCGCTTGTTAGGTCCTCAACTGAATTTATTTAGTTGGCCACAAGAGGGGGACGAATTTGGTCTTTTTTGGCATGCGAAAGGGAATGATTTAAAACAAATTTTTAAAAATTGGTTAAAAACTCAATTACCGGCCGAAGAAATGATTTCCACGCCGACCGTTTTGCCACAGAAATTTTTGAAAGGAGAGTCTTTACTTTTAGATACTTTCGCTTTTGAAGAACAAGATTATCAGTTGAGTCCTTCGCCCTTACGCCAACACTTGAAATTTTTGATGCATAGAGATTTGTCTTCGCAAGAGCTCCCTTATCGCGTCTCTGAGTATGCGACTGTTTACCGAGCTTATCCTGAATTCCAGAGATGGGGACTCTTTTGCTCTTGTGTAGATGAGATAGATTACACGACGATTGTTTGTCTTAAAGAACAACTTAGCAAAGAATTGATTTCTTCCTTGCTTTTCATTGAACAAATCGTTAGAATTTTTGATTTTGAGGCTTCTTGGTACTTGATAGCATCTAAGCAAAAGAGTGTTCAAGGGCGTAAAGAGCAAGAAGCTCTCAAATGCTTAAAGCAAGTGGTTGAAGCACAAGCTCATCTTCCTTATCACCTTTCAGTGATAGAAGAAGAGGAAAGTTTGGGTCCGCGCCTAGAGTTGCGTATCCAAGACTCCTTAGGAAGAGAGTGGCCCGCTTCCACACTAAGAGTAGTTCAGCATTTGCCTAGAGAACATGTTTGGCTAACATCAGAGAAGGAAAATTCTTCTTACGTTCTGTTAGCAAGGCAAATAGGGGGATCGCTTAATCGCTTTTTAGCTTTAGTGATTGAACGTAGTGAAGGAGTTTTGCCTTTCTGGTTAGCGCCAGAGCAAATACGCCTCTTAGTGATTGGAGAAGCTAATAGCGCTTATGCTCAGGAAGTGGGTCGTCGTTTGCAAAGCAAAGGACTCCGAGTGAAGTTAGACCGACGCCAAGCTAAGTTAGGGATGAGAGTGCATGAGGCGGAGAAGGAAAACGTCCCTTATGTGGTTCTTATAGGAGAACAAGAAAGGCTGAAGCAAAAAATAAATGTGAGAGTAGCGGGAAAGTTACATCAAAATCATTTAGTAGAATTAGAACAATTTTTAGAGAAACTTGATCGAGAATCTGCATCACCTCAAGGGTTGCAGTATTAACAGGGGAAAATGAATCAGCTTGAAAGTTAATCGAGAAATACGTGCTCCAAAAGTACGCCTTATTAGCCATACCGGAGAACAAGTAGGGGTTGTTGCCCTTTATGAAGCATTGGCAATGGCGGAAGAACAAGGTTTAGATCTAGTTGAGATTGTACCAGGATCCGTTCCTCCTGTTTGCAAAGTGATGAATTTCGGAAAATTCCGATATGATCAAAGCAAACGAGAAAAGGAAAACAAAAAGGCGACGCATCAAATTAAGGTAAAAGAGATAAAACTTAAGCCTAATATTGATGTCCACGACCTTGAGACAAAAACTAGACACGCTCGTGATTTTTTAACAAGTGGAAATAAAGTCAAAATCACTTGTACATTTCGTGGGCGAGAGATGATGCATCCAGAATTTGGGGAAAAGATTGTACGTGAAATGTGCCAGCATTTGGAAGATATTTCCATTGCTGAATCTCCACCTAAAATGATGGGGCGCATGTTACTAGTTGTCTTAGCACCTGGAGCTAAGAAAAAGAAAGAGGGAGTGAAACAACAGAGTTCAACAACAACAGCGGAAGAACCGGTTCAAGAGTAGTAGTGAACGCCTCCCTATTGGATTGGTAGTATAAAGTTAGGAGAATACAAATGCCTAAAATGAAGACCCGTAAAGCCGTTGCGGGTAGGTTTCGTGTGACAGCGACAGGTAAGCTTAAAGCAAGCCGACCAGGTAAACGTCACTTGTTAACCCACAAAACAGCTAAGCGTAAACGTCAGTTACGCAATCCTGCCCTTTTAGACCAAGGGCATTTAAAGACGTACAAACGTCTCATGTGTTTATAGTATAAAGTTAAAGCCGTTTTTAAAACGGTCAATTATTAATGTGGAGACTAGCTATGGTTAGATCAACCAATGCTGTAGCTTCTCATCGACGCAAGAAGAGACTCTATAAGTTAGCCAAAGGATTTGTCGGCGATCGTAAAAACCACTTACGTTTAACAAGTGGTGCTGTGATGCGTGCGTTAGCCTATAATTATGCGCACCGCAAGCAAAAGAAACGCGATTTTCGTAGTTTGTGGATTATGCGTTTAAATGCAGCCGCAAGAATCAATGGGATTTCTTATAGCAAATTTATTTATGGGCTAAAAAAAGCGCGATGTGAACTGGACCGAAAAGTATTAGCTGATATGGCTATCCGCGATCCGAATGGATTTGCTGCGATCGTGGGGCATGCTAAAGAAGCTCTTGCTTAAGAATTTAAAAGCATGACAATTTTAAAAGAGCAAAATCTTATTCTAGATTTTGCTCTTTCTATTATCACACCTATCACTTCAAGGCTAAGAGGCTAAAGCCGTGCAACAATCTATTGATCAACTCTGTGAACAATTTTTACAAGATCTAGCGCAAGCGCACACTTCTCAAGATTTAGAAAATGTAAAAGTTAAATTTTTAGGCAAAAAAGGTCCGATTCAGCAGTTAATGAAAATGCTGAAGGATGTACCTCCTGAGCAGCGCCCTGAAATGGGCAAGCATATTAATGACCTGAAAGATTTTATGTCAGCTCGGTGTGAGCAGCTAGAAGGACAATTAATCGCTCAAGAAGAAAGTCAACAATTGGCTCAGGAAGCTCTCGATGAAACCTTGCCCGGCCGTAAACGATTTGTGGGACGGCAACATCCTTTGACACAAGCCATGGGTCAAATGATTGACATTCTGAAGAGCATGGGTTTTTCTGTGCAATATGGACCAGATATTGATACAGATTATTATAATTTTGAAGTTTTGAATTTTCCGCCTGAGCATCCTGCGCGCGATATGCAAGATACATTCTATATTTCTCCCCATGTCTTGCTACGCACCCATACTTCTAATATTCAAGCACGGGTTATGGAGGCAAATAAGCCTCCCATTCGTATTATTGCACCGGGTAAAGCTTATCGCAATGAAACCATTACGGCGCGTTCGCATGTGTTTTTTCATCAAATTGAAGCGGTTTATGTCGATAAAAATGTCACCTTTGCAGATTTATTTGCAACCATGGATGCTTTTTTGAAGAAATTGTTCAGCTCAGATATCGAGACGCGTTATCGCCCAAGCTATTTTCCTTTTGTCGAACCTGGATTAGAAGTGGATATTAGCTGCTTTATGTGCCAAGGAAAGGGTTGTCAGTTATGTAAACAGACAGGATGGGTAGAAATTGCAGGAGCGGGAATGATTCATCCTGAGGTGTTGCGCAATGGCGGAATTGATCCAGAGCAATACACAGGATTTGCCTGGGGCATGGGACTAGAGCGATTGGTGATGATGTTGCGGGGTATTCAAGATATTCGTTTGTTTACTGAAAATGATTTACGCTTCCTCAACCAGTTTACTGCTATTTAAATGATGGCTTTATGTCAGCCTTTAAGGGGCCAAATGGACCTGATGGACCTCATAGACCTAATGGACAGAATAATTAACATTTGTTTTGTCCATTAGGTCTATGAGGTCCATCAGGTCCATTTGGCCCCTTAAAGGCTGACATAAAGCCATCATGCAAAAATAATTTTGAGAAAAAGCATGCTAGAATGGATCGTCACATCAGAAGAATCTGGTCTTAAACTGCTCGCTTTTCTCGTGCAACGCTTACAAGGGCAATATTCAGCACGTTTTCTTAAACGTAGCATCGAACATAACGGGTGTCACATCAATGGGCGTGTCGAACGCTTTGCGTCTACTGTGCTTGGTAGAGGAGATCATGTTTGCTTACGATTAGAGTCCACCGCTCAAACTTCACCTAAAGTTCTAGAAACTTCACGTATTCTTTTTGAAGATGACGCATTGCTTGTCTATGACAAGCCTGCAGGGATTAATAGTGATGCGCAAGGTGTCGTGCGCTTGCTTCATGCCTATGCACCGTCTTTGCAGCTGGTTCATCGCTTAGATCGCGATACGACAGGGATTTTATTATTTGCCAAGAGTTCAACTGTTTTTAACAATTTAGTGGAGCAATTTAAGCAATTTAAAGTGCAAAAACGCTATGTTGCCATTGTAGATGGCATTTTAGCCAAGCCACAAGGCATTATCGAAAATTACTTAGGTAAAAAACAAGCCTATGCGGGGCAAACCCTATGGGGAGCTGTCAAATCGGCACAAGGACTTTATGCATGTACAGAATGGCAACGCCTCAAAATAGGTAAAATGGCTTCTTTAATCGCCTGTTGGCCCAAAACAGGTCGTACGCATCAAATTCGTGTCCACTTAGCAGACTTGGGACATCCCATTTTAGGAGATTTTCAATATAGCAAGCATTTTCAATGTCCTTATCAACCGCCACGCTATTTATTACATGCTGAAAATATTTGTTTTTATCATCCCTTGACAGCAAAACCTCTGGATTTGATCGCACCGTTACCAGAGGATTTTAAACAAGCACAACAACAGCTTTTTAAAGGATAAAGATATGCATATCCTCATTGTGAAAATGTCGTCTTTAGGAGATATCATTCATGCTTTTCCCGTTCTTCAATACCTCAAGCAATCTTATCCAGATGCAAAGATTGATTGGGCCGTCGAACAACCTTTTGCTGAACTCGTTCAAGCTCACCCTTTCGTTCATCGTGTTTTGCGCGTCCAAACGAAAAAATGGCGCTCTCAGCTTTTTAAGAAAGAGACATGGAAGGAAATGGCTGCTTTGCGACGTGAAGTGCAACAATATCCTTATGATGTTGTCCTTGATTTGCAAGGGAATACAAAATCTAGTTTGGTGACATTTTGTGCTAAAAGTGCCATTAAAGTGGGTTTTGGACGAGCCTCTGTCACAGAGTGGCCCAATCTTTTAGCGACTAACCAACGTTATAATCCTCCTCCCAATGGCAATATACGTGAAGATTATCTTTTTTTAGCACAAAGTGCGTTTGGCAATTTTACACCTATCCAAGATGCTGGAGTCAAACTCGTTTTGTCTATTCAAGAGAAAGAGCGTTTAAAGCCTATCACAGAGCAATGTCAGCAAATATCCGGATTAAAAATTCTTGTGTGTCCGGGTTCTATTTGGACCAATAAACAGCTAGCGACAGCGACCTTACAAAACTTCTTGAACAATGTGGGTAAACAATACTCTGCGCATTTTTTCTTCATTTGGGGGAGCCAAGAAGAGAAAAAAATCGCAGAAGGATTATCTGTTCAGTTACCTCAAAATAGCTCTGTGATTGATCGTTTGCCCTTGCCTGCATTGCAAAATTTGATGACGCAGATGGATCTTGTCATGGCAATGGACTCGCTTCCTTTGCATTTAGCGGGAACTACTTCCACGCCCACTTACAGTGTATTTGGGGCTTCAGCGGCGCATAAATATAAACCTGTTGGTACACAGCATGAAGCTTTTCAAGGGACATGTCCTTATGGAAAGAGCTTTAAAAAGCGTTGTGATCTTTTGCGCACCTGCAAAACGGGAGCATGTATTAAGCAACTAGAAGGACAAGAGTTATTTGAGCATTTTTCAGAGTGGTGGAATTCAGGAGTAGCTAAACGTTAGAGTTGCAGAAGTAAAGCTATTTTCTCTTCTTTCCTCTGTGCTCTTTGTGGTTAAATAATAAAAAACCACAGAGAACACAGATGACCTTCGTCTAAAATGGCTTCTACACGTTGTTCATAGGTCGTCGCATAAGCTGAAGTGTTTATCCATAGCATCAGCAAAAGAAAAAAACGACGAATAAACATAAAGACAATCTCTTAACGGCGAGGAGAATTTAAAATCATTCTTTTTGCCACGCGAGTAGCTGTTTTCACTGTAATGATCATATCGACCTCATCCACTGAAACAGATGTGTAAACACGTTCTTTACGATAAAATTGATTGAGTGCCCAATTAGAAAAAGCATAAAGAATTTTCAATGTGATGGGAATACCCAAAATAAAAGCGGTAGTAGCGAAAGAAGAGTGGATTTTTTCCGCAGGAAGTAATCCTTTCGGTCCAAAAAAACGCGTAATTTGGTCAGGTGTTAAAATTTTTTGAACCGTCCACTTTTCAACCGCGATGAGAGGCCAACTGTTGAGGCTGTCTAACAATAAAGACACGTTGCCTAATAAATCAGCAGTTTTAAATGCTTTTTGTTTCCATGCAGGAAGTTCTTGATACAATTCTACTATTTCTCGATCTTTAAAATAATAGGTTCTAGATAGGTTGTGAACGGCTTGTACGCCCATTGCAAAGCTGAATAATCCAGCTAAGCTTGCAATAGGTTCTGATTGCTTGAAAGTATAAAAGGTCAGATAAAGATGTTTAATGTTTTCTGCTACTTTGCTCAACATAGCAATTTTTAATCCTTTTTGGAGTTTAAACAGCAGCTACTAATGATTTGGAGCCAAAACTTTGCAACAGATGCTGAATAACTTGCAAGGTTTCTTTGAAAATTTCAACATCAGGTTCTAAACGTTGTAAATCTTCCCATCCAAACCATTGATAATCAAATTCTGAACAAATTTGACCTCCAACAGGTTTGGCGACATACACGAAATCCATATGCTGATGAGCGGGTGTCTGTTGATAAGCAGGAATCTCTTCTAATAAACATAAATAAGGACATTCCATACTTTTTGCGTTCCAGCAATCTATCCATACCCGATCTTGACTTAAAAATTCAATGTCTAATCCTGTTTCCTCTTTAACTTCCCGCCTAGCCGCTTCAGCCGGTGTTTCATTTTCCTCGAGATGACCGCCTGGAGAAAGCCATTTTTGTAATTTACGATGATAAATGAGTAAAACTTTTTGATTATCAATAAGATAAACACTTGCGGTAAATTCTTTTTTCATATAAAAACTCTTTAACCAAATTTGTGATCTCTATTTTAGCGTATTTTATACTTTTCGTCTCATTGAATTTGAGGTTAAGATGGATCATTTTCAGTCCTTATTAAAGATTCTAGAGCGCCTACTAGGACCAGACGGCTGTCCGTGGGACCGCGAACAGACTCTGCAATCTATGCGCGCTTCTTTATTAGAAGAAACATATGAAGTCATAGAAGCCATTGATTTAAACAATGATGCTCTCTTGAAAGAAGAATTAGGCGATTTACTTTTTAATGTCTTGTTTCTGTGTCAATTAGCTGCAAAAGAAGGCAAATTTACGCTTGAGGAAGTGATTCAGCAAGTGTCAGAAAAATTAGTGCGTCGTCATCCTCATATTTTTGGAGAGACGCATGTGCAAACCTCAGAAGAGGTTTTAATGCAATGGGAAGCCATCAAGCAGACAGAAGAGAAATCTCAAATCAGAGAAAGTGCTTTAGATGATATTCCCAAGCATTTACCTAGTTTGGCGCGGGCACAGAAGATGGGAAAAAAATTTACTAAGCACCATTTTATCGTGAATTCAGTAGATTTGCCGTTGCCTGAAGATCAAGCAGGAGAAGACTTGTGGGAACTGGTCCAGCAAATGGCGCGGCAAGGAATCCAAGCTGAACAAGCCTTAAATAAGCGGTTGAGCGAATTAGAAGCAGAATTTAGGGAATGGGAAAGAGCTGGTCAAGACTGAGGTTAATGCATAACGTTTTAAAAATGGGCTCGAATGTAATTAGAAGGTAACCAGGCCGTCTCGGCCTGGTAAAACACTCAGACCGAGACGGCCTGGTTACCTCCCTGTCTAGAGGTGTAAATCTAAAACTCTGACTTTACTTTTTGAAGTAAAAGTATCGAGATTTGCAAGAAAAAGAGCTTAGAGACCAAAGAAACATAACTTTCTTTGGTCTCTAGTTTTGAGCTTTACAGCTTAGGTTCAATAAAACGCCCTTTTCGCTGCACAATTAAATTCTTGAAATCCTCAGCGATGCTTGTGTTCTTTTGTTTATCCACCTGTTGTAGCGTATGGTATAATAAGCTAGCCGTAGCGCGGTTTGACGTCATCCAAAAATCCAAGATATGCTTCATACAATCAAAATCAGGAAAAGGTCCTGATGTTGCAGCAAGATAAGCATTATCTTGATCTTGTTTACTGAAGCCTAAAAGCTCAGCTACCTGGTGCCAACCCTCTCCAGAATTTAGAGAATGAAAAATGTTATAGTCTGAATAGCGAGTGACCAAATCTCTCACGAAGCCATTGTCTCTATTTTCTTCAAGGCTTTGTTTCAATACGGGATCAAGCTTGAGTATCGTTTGCGGTGTTTTTGCATCATTTTGTACGTCTTGCGATAAGGGTGCTTTTGTATGGCTTTGTGCGCTTTGTGGGGGGTGATCCATGAGTTCTTGTACGATAGGATGTGGGATATAAGATCCTTTTACTTCTTTCACGCGTGCGATAAAATTTTGTGCTATATCAGGATAGCCTGATTTAAGAAGGGCGTAATGCAGTAAGTCTACGGTAGCACGATTACTAGTTTCCCAATGACGCAACATATACTGCATAAAGTTATTGTTTTGGGTTTTGCTTCGAACTTCAAACAGCGCAATGTCTTGTTGATTATAATCTAATTCTTCGGCTACATTCTTCCATTTATTGTTCATATTCAGTGATTCAAAAATTCTATTATCACTCACTCGTTTAAGGATATCACGTACATAACCATTAGGCTTCCCTTTTTCCTCAGTACCCACCTTTTGAAGTATTTCTACTGGATTTTGTGTTGCCGGAGTTATCGCACAAGCTACCGCAACAGGAGCTTGTAAGACAGGTGGTTTTACTATTGGAGTTTCAACTGAATAGGCTGTTGTAAAGGTTTTAAAAGAGGGTACTTGTTCTCTTTGTGAAGGTTGTGATGGCCTAGAATAAACAGTTGCAACAGAGCTAGGAGGTTCCGAAGCAGAAATAGGCATCAATTTTCTATATAGATCATCTCTTCCGCAATTGCGAAGAGCTTGAGCAAAGACTTCTTTGATTTTAGATTCCTCAAGATTAGGATGAGATTTAAGGTAGTGATCGATGACAAAACTAGTTAATTTCATATAATTGGGACTAAAACGATCACCACGTGCCTGAAGCTCAAAGGAATCTAGTTCTCGAGATGTCATTCCTAATTCATTACCAAAAGCCCGCCAATCACGACCGTGGCCACCTACATTTAACTCGGAGTTAAGAATCTCTTTGATTCGATCCACGTAAGGCAAACTTGTTTGTTCTGTTTGCTGAGTTTGTCTAGCGGGGGCAACCACAGAAGTTGTAGAATCTTGTATGAGAGGAATGGTCAGCAATTTTCTATATAGATCATCTCTTCTACATTTTTGGAGAGCTCGAGCAAAGATATCTTTTACCTCTTCTATTTTAAGACGAGGATGAGTTTCTAGATAGTAATCAATGACAAAACTAGTTAATTTCATATAATTGGGACTAAAACGATCACCACGTGCCTGGAGTTCAATAGTGTTTAGTTCTCGGATTGTCATTCCTAATTGGTCCCCAAAAGCTCGCCAATCGCGTTCATGGCCAGCCACATTCAAGTCCGGGTTCAATGCTTCTTTGACTTGATTGACATAAGCTGTATAACCATATGAACTCGGTCCTAGATTATTATTTGTAGAATACATTGTTTGTTTCCTTTTGATTTTAAAATTAAATAATTTACAATTATTTATTATAATTAAAATTTTAAATGTTGTCAATGTTTATACTTATATATATTAGAACAAATTAGAAATTTCCGATTTTCACCAATTTAGAAATTTCCGCTTTTGATAGAAGACCTCTTTAAACACATACCTATCTTTATATCAAAGACATTATTGCTTATGTTAACTCTGTTTTTAAGGTATCTTATACAGTATCGGGCATGCGTTGCTGGCTTAAACGCCACGAATTCTCTTATAAAAAGCCCTCTCTTGTACCCGGTAAAGCCAATGAAGAACAACAAAAACAATGGATAGCTGAATACGAAAAACTTAAAGCTCAACTTACTGATAATGAAACAATTTGCTTTATGGATGGTGTGCATCCCACCCAGAATACACAATTAGCCTATGGATGGATGAAAAAGGGATTTAGAAAGGAAATTTGCGCAAATAGTGGAAGATCAAGATTAAACTTAACGGGTGCAATCGATCTTATTTCAAAAAAACTATACATTCAGGAAGATAAGACTCTAAATGCTGATTCTACGATAAAGTTTCTGAAAAAGATTGAAGAAGCCTATCCAACTAAGGATAAGATTCATCTATTCAGTGATAATGCCAGATATTATAAAAACGAAGCTGTGACTACTTACCTTAAAACATCGAGAATAGAATTACATTTTCTCCCACCTTATAGTCCAAACCTTAATCCAATTGAAAGACTATGGAAATGGATGCGTGAGCGAGTCATGTACAATACTTATTATGAGTATTTTGAAGATTTTAA
>JASBUW010000141.1 GCA_030147755.1 Parachlamydiaceae bacterium | reverse complement strand
TCTGGGATTTAATGCACAACCTATTGCACTGCGGTTAGCAGTGCTACAAAGGCGCCGACTAGTTGCACTGCTGACCGCAGTGCTAATCAAATGGCATTATTTACCCAGAACGAGCGCTAAACGCGCTCGGTCTGGGCTAATGCAGTGATAGTGCTACCGCACAGATAAAACCAGTCTTTTTAAGTATACTTTGACCAACTACTAAAAAAACACTTTAAAAGAGCGAGCTAATAACAATGTTTAGTTACTCAGGAGTACGAAAGTCCTCTTTCGCTTTCATATGGGGCGATTTTATCCCTCCATTCCGAAAAAGCGAAAGAGGACTTTCGCATTCCAAACGCTTCGCGTATTATTAATTTAAACTTTTAACAAAATTGCTATCTTTGTACACCAAACAGCCTTTATGAAAGTTATTCTCTTCCAACCACAAATTCCTCAAAATGCCGGTAATATTGTCAGAACTTGTGCCGTGACAGGTTGTGAACTTATCATGGTTCGTCCACTAGGTTTTAGCACACAGGATCGTTGGTTAAAACGTGCAGGGTTAGATTATTGGGAAGGAGTCCATGTCTCTTTTATAGATGATCTAGAAGCATATTTAGAGCAACAAACAACCCCTTTTCATTTTTTTTCAAGTAAAGCTTCTTCGTTGTATACGACTGTCCCTTACGAGAACAATCATCAACTTATTTTTGGATCGGAAACAACAGGTTTGCCACCTCTCTTTTTTGAAAAGTGGCCTGAACGCTTTGTGAAGCTTCCCATGCAACCGGATCAACGTTGCTTAAATCTCGCCACTTCAGTGGGCATTGCCGTCTATGAAGCATGGCGTCAACAAAATTTTTATTCACCTTCTAGATAAATGCTTGTTTGTACCATGAGTTCGCTTAAATACTGTTTAAATTCTTCAGTTTTCTTTAAATAATTTAAACGATTTTGAGCACCAATTTCCAAAAGCTCTTCTCGAGGCAGGCTCTTTAAAAAATTCACAACCAACTCAAGGTGATTAGAACTAACATAATAATTCATCCCCAATTGCAAAGGATGCCAGCGGTCATAGTGAACCAAACAACGCGGATCTTTGATAAATTCATTCATAGGCGGCGCATCAGTCGTAATCACAACAGCTCCCGCCGACATAGCCTCCATAATATAATGCCCAAAGCCTTCTGTTTCACTTGGACATAAATGAAAACCACAGACATTTTGCAAATAGCGTAAATGATCATCAGATACTCTCGTATTAATCCAATGAATATTATTGCTTCCTGCAAAAGGACTCCCATGCTTAATCCCAATCAAAAGAGGAAAAGATGGATTACGTTGCCACACTTTTAAAACGGCTTTTGTTCCTTTACTTGGACTGCCTCCAGCTAAGTGAAAAAAAGCTAAGAAATTTTTCTCAATACTAGGATCATAACAATCCGTGCTAGTAAAACCTAAAAAGTAAGTCTTAGGATGTAAGTCTTGAAAAATCCTTTGCACTTCTTTTGTACGACACAAGATGAGATCCATAAGCTCTAGCTGAGCTGTATTACCATAAAACCATTCCGGATTAGGAACAAACCAATTTTGCTTCGCATATGGCGTCCATACCTCTCGAATACCTTGAAAAAAGATGTTCACATCCGCATAAGGATCCGAGTCAAGTTCATCAACGTGACTTACACTAAACTCACTAAAATGACCCAAACATTTAACTTCATGTCCTAATTCCCTTAAAGCAGTTGCCAAAATTTTTTGGTCGTGCTCGAGCCCTTTACCATTACTGCTAGCAAATAAATTGATTTTTAAAGCTTCTACATGCGCAGTAGAAATAACAAAAATCCATAATACAAAAAAATATAGAAATTTTTTCATAATCACTCTCTTATCAATAACTTATAAATACGAATAAGCTAAAGTATTCTCATCTTTATGGCAACTTATTTTGCTGTTACTTTCCAGAGAAAAAATAGAAAAGCAAAGAAAGAATTAAACTAAGAATTAAGCAACTGACAAGTGGAAAATAGAATTGAACGTGTTCACCCTTGATGGCAATATCACCGGGTAATTTTCCAAAAGGAATAGGTACTTTAAAAATCACAAGTAGGCCTACGACAACTAATACCAGGCCTAAAATGATGAGAAGCTTGCCCATATCAGTTCTCTTAAAAAATTTCTCTGTGCTCTGTGTGCTCTGTAGTAATTGATTATGCTTTACCACAGAGTACACAGAACACAGAAGTCAATTGCTAGCTATAAGACTGCACTAAATTGAGTAGATAATCTAAATCTTTGACTCCTACCACGCGTTTCATCTCTTTCCCATCTTTAAATAGAATTAAAGTAGGAACTGAGGTGATTTGTAAGTCAGCTGTGACATTTTGTGCTTGGTCTATGTCTATTTTAGCAATACGCGCCTTATCATGAACCATGCCCGCTAATTGCTCGACAATGGGTGCAATCATGCGGCAAGGTCCACACCATGTTGCATAAAAATCTACAAGAGTCACACCATGTGCAATTGTTTCTTTAAAATTTTCATCTGTTAAATATGTCAGACTGTCTGCCATCTTTATACTCCTATTAGAGGTTGTCTTAAAAATTATAATGTCGCCTATTTGGGATTATTTTCTTTTAAAGGTTTTTTGACCAGTAAATAGAAAGAACTTCCCTACTTAAAAACAGCATTTTCTACGGCAAGGCTTGAAACAAACACCTTTTTTTCATATACTCTTGAGCTTTAACCTTTAATTTATTTTATCAAATTTATGTCTTCTTCTCAAAATCCTTTGTATTTCGTCCTTGCCTACTATCATTTTACTCCAATATCTAATCCTCATCAAGAGGTGGCAGCCCATAAAGAGTTTTTTAAAGGTCGACAAATCACTTCGCGCATTTATATTTCTGAGCAAGGCATTAATGGCCAAATGAGCGGATTACAAGAGGATGCAGAAGCCTATATGAGATGGATGCATGCCAATCCTCTTTTTAAAGAAATGCCCTTCAAAATTCACTCTTATCATGAAAATGTTTTCCCTCGGCAAACAGTGAAATACCGTCCACAACTAGTGGCATTAGATGAAGAAGTAGATCTTAATGACACAGGAGAGCATGTTTCGCCTGAAAGATGGAAAGAATTAATGGAAAGTGATGAAAAGCCTTTACTACTTGATGTACGTAATGAGTATGAATGGCAAGTAGGGCGTTTTGAAGGCGCAGAATGTCCGCCTTGCGAAACATTTCGTGAATTTCGTGCCTACACAGAAGAATTGAAAAACCAAGTCGATCCTAAAACAACTCCTGTCATGATGTATTGTACGGGAGGAATCCGTTGCGAACTTTATTCTTCTCTTTTATTAAAAGGTGGTTTTGAAAAGGTTTACCAACTCGATGGCGGAGTGATCAACTATGGGCTTAAACAAGGGAGTGATCATTGGTTAGGAAAGCTCTTTGTGTTTGATGACCGTTTGACCGTTCCAATTTCAGATCAACCTACACCTGTAATTGGCAAATGTTATCATTGTGAAGCACCTATGGAGGCTTATTACAATTGTGCAAATATGGACTGCAATCGTCTTTTCCTGTGTTGTCCCGCATGCTTAAAGCAGTTCCAAGGATGTTGCGCACAAGCTTGCCAAGAGGCACCACGAGTACGCCCTTATCACCAACAAGATGCACATAAACCTTTTCGCAAGTGGTATCATTATTTTAAGAATAAAGAAGAAGTTCCATCGTAAGTTTTGATTCTCTTCTCTGTGTCCTCTGTGGTTAAATAATAAATAACCACAGAGGACACAGAGAGCACAGAGAAAGAGCCTAAGATAAAGCTTGATTACGACAACGAATCAATTGCAAAATCGCTTTCTGTGTATCGTCTAAAACAATAGTTAATCCCGGTTTAATTCCTTCTTCAGATAATGCAAAGGCTTTCATGGTATTACAAATACGTCCATCCAAACGTACTCCTAAACCACGAATATTCACCATATTGCCCCAATCTCCAAACATTTCTAACGTCATTTCACAGGCTGTAATCAGAAATAAAATGGGCTTCCCAGGATTTTGATGCACAATTTCAAAAATTTTGCCTCCAATATAATGAATAGTGGGAATAAATAAGGGGATCGTTTGATGCGGTGTCACCGCATGCACGGCTTTTCCAATGAAGCATTGCTGACAGACGGCATTCTGAAGATCGCGAGCACAATTAGGTGTAAAGCGCCCTGAAGGACATTCAAAAGGTTTATGGCAATAAGAAAAGCCTAAAACAAATAAGGCTTGTTGATCTTTCAACAAATTTTCAAATTCTTTGAGAGATTTTACTCCATATAAAAAAAAATCTCCGTCTCGGAGATAGGATTTAGAGTGTAAGGCTGATTTCAATAAGGCCCATCCATATTTAAATGGATGTTTTAAAAATCCTCGAAGAACTTCTTTTTGCGTATCTTTTTGAATCATCCATTTTAAACTTTTCCATTTAAGCCCCTTAGCCGTCTCTTTTGTGATTCCTGGCATCTGTGGAAGTGTTTTTAATCCCTTAAGTGGATACTTCTGTGCAGCTTCTTTGGCTTGTTGATCCCACTCTTTTTCTGCTTGCTCCCAGTTTGCTTGCCACATGGGTAGGTGTGCCATAAAAGGTCCTAACTTGTTATTTTAGGAAAACTTGTTTAAAATTTGTGGAATAATATTAACATAAAAGGATTTTTTTATGACTGAAATTGCTTATGCTCTCAACGTTCAAGCAACTTTAGAACAGGGCTGTTTGGTCATTGATCTCCTAGAAGCTAATAAATCAGAAGTACATCCTGCCGCTTATTGGCGTTCTTTAGCACGGCATCCTCATGATCAAGAAATTCTAGCTTTTTTCTGGAAAGAAGAACTCAGCTTTCAACAACGCACAACGGGACGCACCTTCCCTTTAGAATCTCTAAAACTCAAACAAGTCCACATATCCTCTGCGCAAGTTTCTGCCGCTTTTAAATTATTAGCGATGACACAGAAGTTATATTGTAAAGGCAAACAGCTTGTTGTCGATTTATTTAACCCCGCCACTTTTTATTATGAAGCAGCTAATCTCTCCTCAGGTCAATTAGAAATTAAAGGACGGCTCCGCTGGGGACAACATGATCTTGATGTGCGTGATTGTGATGCCATCGGACCCGGTAAATCGAATTGGTTTGTCCATCATTTTTCTCTCAAAATGATTCAACCTTCTATCAGCTGGAAAACACTACGTGAGTTAAAACAAGCTCCTCTTCTGTTAGAGGGTCCCTCTAAACAAGCTTTTCTAGAAGATTTAGATCCGGAAGATCCTGATACCCCTCAACTGATTTTTAAACAAGGATCATTAGAAGAAGCCACTCAATCCACCACTCCTTATCCTATTCTCAAGTTGAAAGATCGTTGGGGCGCTTTTGCTGATTTATGGATGGATTATGGCCACGGCATCAAAATGGCCTTTCATGACACCGGTCCCCTGCCTAAACAAACCTTATTCAAACGACAAAGAGAAGTAGAACTCGGTTGGGAAAAAGATTTGCTTGAAACTGATTTTATCAAAAAACAAGAGCAGACGTCTCATTATTATTGTCCCATGGATCGCATCGCTAAAAGCTTAGCGTTCTTATTAGAAGTAGGTTGGCAAATTCAAGACTGGCAAGGTCGTCAGATCATTAAACACACAGGCCTCACACTCAATCTTGAGGAACGTCCGCAAGCGATTGCCATTAAAGGTCATTTACAATATGACACGCACGAAGCTGATATGAGTCAAGTGCTAGGTGTTTTCAATCGCCGTGAGCATTTTATCCAACTTTCTCCCCAAACTGTAGGCCTACTGCCCACAGATGCCACACAGCAAGCTTTACAAGATTTAGCTGAAGAAAGTGAGTGGGTGGGACAAGAAACTGTACTAAAAAAATCTCGTTTCGGTGCTTTAGACTCCCTTTGGAGCCATATTTCTCCCTCCTCTTCCCTTTCCGCACTGCATACGAAGGGGCAAAATTTTAGCGGCATTCAAGAAGCGCTTCCCTCTGCTGCGTTTCATGGACAACTCAGACCTTACCAACAACAGGGTGTGAACTGGCTAGCTTTTTTACACGAATATGGGTTCCATGGCATTTTAGCAGATGAAATGGGATTGGGAAAAACAGTTCAAATCCTAGCTTTTCTCTCTCGATTACCGTCTGATCGTCCTCACTTGATCGTACTACCCACTTCTTTACTGTTTAATTGGCGTCACGAAATACAGCACTTTTTACCTTCTTTTCGCTGCCTGGTTTACCAAGGAGCTAAACGTTCTCTCCAGCTACAAGACTTGCAACAAGCCCCTATCATTCTGACCTCTTACAGCGTTATGCGGTTAGACATCCTACTTTTACAAAAAATAGAATATGGTTGTGTGATCTTAGACGAAGCCCAGATGATCAAAAACGCTCATACACAAACCGCACAAGCCGCTTGTCAACTCTCTGCTCAATTACGTTTATGTTTAACAGGAACACCCGTAGAAAATCATTTGCACGAATTATGGTCCCATTTTCGCTTTCTCATGCCTGATTTATTAGGATCACAAGAAGAATTTGACGCACAAATTCAAGCCGCTCAAGTGGATCGACGTTATCTAGATCGCCTGAAAAAAAAAGTGACACCTTTTCTCTTAAGACGGCGTAAACAAGAGGTCGCCAAAGATTTACCCCCTCGTATCGATCAAACGGTGTGGATTGAAATGCAAGAAGACCAGCGTGCTTTTTATGAACACGTATTAGCAGGTTTTAAAAGCGGTTTACTCAAAAAAGTGGCTCTTGAAGGCGTGCGTTCTCACCGTTTAGAAATTTTAGAAGCTCTATTACGGCTACGTCAAATTTGTTGTCATCCTTTATTGGTGTCTTCCTTATTAGAAGATACACCTCCACCCTCTAGCGCTAAATTTGACGCTCTCCTACAAGATTTAGAGACTCTTATAGAAGAGAAACATAAAGTCCTGGTGTATAGTCAATTTACATCCATGTTGAAATTAATCGCCAAAGCCATTAAAGAGCGCGGGTGGTCTTATGGATATTTAGATGGGAGTACGGAAAATCGTGAAGAAGTGGTCACGCGTTTTCAAGAGGATCCTACACAATATGTCTTTCTCTTGAGTTTAAAAGCAGGAGGAGTAGGCTTAAACTTAACAGCTGCTGATTATGTTTATTTGTATGATCCCTGGTGGAATGAAGCAGTTGAAGAGCAAGCGATTAATCGCGCTCATCGTATAGGCCGACACCAGCATGTCATTGCCAAACGTTTCGTCATGGCCGAGAGCATCGAAGAACGAATGATGAAGCTCAAGGCCACGAAACGCTTACTCATAGAAGATATATTTGATAGCGAAGCCATTTCTAGTCAATTATCGTTAGAAGATCTACAAGAGTTATTCAGTTAAAATTAGCTATTAAAATCTAATAAACCATTTTTTTCAGCTTCATAAAGTTCTTTTGCTGTGACTTTTACGGTTTCCAATCCACCGGCAAATCCGACTAAACGCATCAGCTGGTCTAGGTAACCTAACTCTGTCAATAAATGATCATTAATAGACTCTAAATAAGCTACTTTCTTGAGCAATTGTTTCTTAGTCATATTGACCTCCTAGTCAAATATCACAACTCATGTTGCATGTTCTGTGCCATCTTTAGCATTTCAAAACCTGCCCTAGACTAAGGGTTTTTATTTATTAATTAGTCTAGGGCTGTTATGAGTTATTATCCTTTATTAAACTATACTATGGTGGCATTGATGAAACTTTAATTAAACCTGTTGCAAATTAACCCTTGATAAAGATCGAATCAAAATTAAATTAATTGACTACTCTATTATCTGATCCGTACCCACCTTAAGATTCATTTGCAACTTCTCTTTTTTAACTTTAAAGAAGACTTATAAAACCCGAATTCTGTTAACCCTTGATAAAGATCGAATCAAATTCTTATAAATCTTTATTTGAAACAAAAACACGCTGTAAATATACTTTCAGGGCATATTTGATCAAATTTAAGATGTGATATTTAAGAATTTTTAATACAGAAATGAAGGAGCATCTTGTCGCTTCGATTGTCTATTTACACTTTAGAACGCATTTGAGTTAATAAATAATTAATTTAAGTTTTCAATTAAATCGAAAAATTATAAAATAATCAAAAACAAATAAGGATCATTTATTATGGTTTTTGTTATAAATGAAGCAACTACTTCACCAAGTCATCTGCAAAACCTACAAATAACCTCTACAACCAATCCAAAAGTACAACATGTGGCTCAAGCAGCGTGGGACCAACATCCTGCTTACATGAATTTACCCTCAGGAGAAGAAGCGGTAAAAAAATTGACATTTTTACCTGCTAACAGCTGGCTTATTCGCTTTAGTGTAAGAGAACAGCGTTATGTCGTGTCTCGCAAAAAAACGACTCGAATTATTGAACACATCATTTTTTCTCATCAGAAAACATCTAAAGATTTGGAAAAACAATTTGGTTTTTACTCGCAAATCCATTTCTTTCAAGATATCCTGACCTATTTAAATTCATCAGTGCCGCTTTATCACAAAAAACCAACTATCACACCTAAATATGACTATCAATTGCAATTAGACCTTGGAAATGGAGTGACAGCGCAGCGTTTAGAAGAGAAAGCTAAGGCGCAAAACATCGCAAGCTGTACATTATCTTTGAAACAAACTCAACAAGAAATAGAAACATCTTCAAAACCTATCAAACGTCTTACACACAAGTCTCGACTGTATATAATTGGGCACGCCCATCCAGGAGCTTCAGCTATCTATTCTAAAACAAAAGAAGATCAAACAGCTGATTATGCGTGGGATGTCAACCAATTGGCTGTCTTAATTAGTAAAAACGCGCCTCATCTCGTCAAAAAAGATGAGAATGAACAACGCCTTAAAATTAGCTTGGTCGTGTGTCATGCAGGATTAAATGCAGTTGCGACAAGAACATCCAGTTTTGCTGTTCAACTCAGCAAAACATTAGATTTATTAAGGATTCCTGCTGAAATTTTGGCGCGTACAAACGATATAGACATTCCTCTTGAAGGACGAATTCAAAAACAAGTGAAGGGACGTCATCACGCGCTAGGAGATAAAGTGTCTGTTATTAGGCGTCAGGGACAAACAACCATTCAGGTTGTTTCATATGAATAAAATTGCAATTGAGCTAGAAATGAAAAAGCTCCGTGCCAATTATTAATATTATAGTGAGTCACGGAGCTTAGAGAATTTATTTTTTATATATCCTCATTAAACACGCGACACATTAACAGCAGATAAAGATCTCATCAAATTTTAATAAAATCACGGCTTTTCAGCTGGATTCTATTAATAGCTTTCATTTTCAGCTTGATTTTCTTGACCTGCTTCTTCCAGTAACTCTAAAGCCACTTCTTTCGCAGATGCGAGCCCACGTGGAAATCCCACTGATTTTAGCAGTTTATCAACATACATGAGCTCAGCTTCAAGCTGATCATGAACAAACTCTAACTGAGCAACTTTTGTTTGTAATTGAGCCTTATTCATGGTCCCTCCCTTTAAATCGAGCACCTCTTATATGCTTTAAGTATGCCAACTTAGGAAGTAGACTGGTTAAAGTTTATGTTAAGTTCTTCTAAAAGAAGCCCCTTCGAAGTTAAGTAAAATTTGTTTTATTACAATTCCACCTGCTGAATAAGCTCTTAAATCATACTTAGAATCTAATACACGGTGACAAGGAATAAAAAAAACAAAAGGATTGCGCTGGCACGCCCCACCCACTGCGCGCGGAGCATCCGGTGATCCAATCGAAGCCGCGACTTGACCATACGTAGACACGCTTCCAAAAGGGATATCTCCTACCGCTTGAAGCGCTCGTCTTGTAAACGCAGGCAAGCGATCCCACGCGAAAGGAAGAGCACGCTCAGGAGACTTTTTTTGCATGTATACCTTTAGCCACTCTCGCACACAAGATTCTAAAGCAGGATCTGTTTGAGGAGATTGAAAAGATAAAGTGAAATCGCTAATCGTAGGTGTTAAATCGACAGAGTGGATGACGCCTTGTGCATAATGCACTTTTATCTCTAAAGCTGGAACAGCTGGATTTTGTTTTGACATAATGCCTTCTTTTTGTTGAAATAAGGGAATTGAAGTTGTCATTTTAAATCAAATTCTTAATTTGTCACTAGTTGAAATCGTGTTTAAATATTTTCGTGATTATTATTGGAAAGCAGGTAAACCCTATGGCAGGGAGGTCATTGATCCTGCTTGTGAACCAATATCTTACAAAATTGTCGTCGACCCTTACTATAAGCGTTTCTCGATTGAAAAATATCATACTATATACTTTGACAAAGTGGTTTACGATTCTTTATTGCTCGATTTTCGTCATCTCACACAAGAACATCAACTTGCTTGGCAACGTGAAGTCTTATCGGAAGATAATCCACAATCTATTTGTTTGTTGCGCAATCAAGAGGATCGCGTGATCTTAAAAGAAACTCTTTGTTTTGAAGATCAGCACTGCCGCTCGTGTCAAACACACTCTGTGCATGGAGTACCTCTCGCCATCCACCGTATGTATTACAAGAGCCTACAAGACCCCTTTGATGGGGTTATTCTCTACGATAATGAAGAACGTCCTGTCATGATAAAAACGTATGAAACAGATCCTATAACAGGTGAATTTACAACGTTATTAAGCGAAGAATGGAACATGCAAAATCGTCTGTCTTGTTGTGAAGAAAAGTCTAAAAAATCTTCAGTGGAAATGTTTGAAGAAAAAGGACTGTTTGGCTGCTTTAAAGGTTCATCTGATCTTTCCACAAACTATAAAATCAAAACTAGTGATACGTCAAAAATTTAGTTTACAAAGGAAATTTGGTAAATTATACTTTAGTTTTTCTCAACTTACGCTTGGATTAGAAATGTTAAACGCAGAGCCGCAGAGACGCTGTGACGCAGAGAAAATGGAGAATTTATTGTCAGAACAGATTATTAATGCTGCTATTGAAGTCCATCGTACACTAGGTGGTCCAGGGCTTTTAGAAAGCTTATATGAGGATGCATTATATCATGAATTAAAATTACGTCATATTCCAGTACAAGCACAGGTTCAAGTGCCAGTAAAATATAAGAATATAGCCCTTAGAGATCCGATGCGTCTCGATTTACTTGTGAATCAAAGAGTAATTATTGAAGTGAAAGCAACAGAAAAAGAATCCATCATTCATAAAGCACAAATTTTAACTTATTTACGATTAACCGGATTCAAATTAGGACTTGTTCTAAATTTTGGGCAAGCACGTCTTATTGATGGCTTGATAAGAGTTGTTAATGATTTATAATTCTCTGCGTCATAAGCGTCTCTGCGTCTCTGCGTTTAACTAAATACGAGTCTTGTATAAGAATTTACTCTACAAAAAAGTTTAAGCATGCCTAAATTCACATTTCTAAAAGAAGATCAAACAGTTGAACTGAAAGAAGGAACAGAGTTAAAACGCATTTCCGTGCTTTATCCTTCTCTTCCGCTTAGATTTGGTTGTCGTCAAGGAGACTGCGGCACATGTGCCATCAAAGTTGTGACAGGAGAACAAAATCTTTCTCCTTTAACAAAACAAGAGCGCATCACACTCCAACGCTTAGGTTTAACTTCGCATCGTTTGGCTTGTCAATGCGCTTTAATAGGCGATGTAACTATTGATTCATGAGCATATCGTAGGTGGCTTTATTCACTAAGCGATCTTTAAAATACCAATCCACTTTGGGCTTCTCTCCCCCATACGTATAACAGGGGCCATGCTTTTGCCCATATTCCCAATTCACTTCTTGCACAAGAGATTGATCACTGCGGTAACGACGTTCAATACCTTCTTTGCGTCCATTGACATAAGGCACATCAGCTAACTTTTCTCCATACTCAAATACAACAGTATTCCCATGCTGCTTATTTCCTCTCCACTCTTCAACCGTAACAGGTTCTCCCCCTACACAAAATGTGCGGCGTAACCCTTCGATAGATCCTCTGGTATAAGGTGTCAGCGAAGCAGGTGTTCCATTAGGGTGATAAGTCGTACGCAAGACCATCTGTCCTTGTTCAATGGTATCGACAGATTCTAATACCCCTTGACCATCTCGACGTGTCCGTAAGCCTGTTCCTTCGCAGACACGAGATTCGACTTGATTAGATGTATTAGAATATTCTCCGCTCACTAAACGATCATTTTCATAGACTTCTTGGCAACGGGGTACGCCGCTTTCATACCATCCTATTAATCTTTTACGCGTATCAGATTCGGGTATCACTTGCTGCTGGGGTATTCCACTAGAATAAAATGTCCATTCTTCTTTCAAGTTTCCTTGATCAAACACCTCTTTACGCTGGATTTTATCGCGATAAGGAAATGTATAGGTACAATCTCCATGCAAAACACCTGCATCATAACTACGAGCCACTTCTACGCCATCTTTACGCATCGCCACAATCTGACCACATTGACCACGTGCAGACCAATCGTCCGGTTCTAATGCCACTCCATAGCGGTGCACATATTTTTCACAAACCACATCTTCACAAGAAGGAGGACAAGAAGTTTGGCAAGCTGTTAACCCTAATAATAAACTCAAAAAATAAAAAGAACGTGGTGTTTTCATGATCCCTCCCTTATAGCTTAACAGCATCACCTAGTTGCTGTAGCACAGTTGTCGTTAAACGTTGATGTTCAGTTTCTACTTCTTCTTGTCCGACTGTTTTAGCAAGATCACGATAGACAAAATGCAAGGTTAAATTCTGATAACCGGAACTTAACTTATCACTACGGTAAATATCTTTCAGAGAAACTTCTTCAAGCAAGGGAGAACGTTGCGCTTGAATCAAGCCCATAACCTTTGTAAAAGGCACATTTTCTTTTACTGTGAAAGTCCAATCGCGCTCTGATCCCGGATACATAGCTAACGCCTTCACTTTTTCCAAAGGTTTCGCCACTTGGATAAGATCTTGCAAATCAAATTCACCAAACAAAATGCGCTGCGGCACATCTAAACGGCGTTGAATAGCAGGATGAATTTCGCCTATTGAACCAATCTTTAGAGAATCTACAAAAATAGAAGCTTGTCGACCTGAATGAAGAGTAGGCAAATTCAAATTTTTGAAAGTCAATTGAGTAATTCCCAATTCCCCTAAAAAGTTCTCCACAATCCCTTTCAAATCAAAAAAATCATAATTCAGGGGTTTTTGTTCCCAATCGTGGGGCCGCGCTTTACCCGTCAAGATAAGACCGGCAACAGATTGCTCTTTATATTGTTCCCCATCACGAAAATGAATACGACCAATTTCGAATCCACTCACATCATGATTTTGATGATCGACATTATATTTCACGACTTGTAAAAGACCTGGCAACAGTGAAGTACGTAAAATGGATTGTTCCACTGAAGTAGGATTCATCACTTTCACAATAGATTCTGGAGGCATAGAATGATCTTGCACAATTTGCAACAGGGAAGGTCCTATGAGATCGCACGTTAAAAACTCTTGCAATCCTTCTGCCACTAGCTGACTGCGTACTTTTTCTTCAAACACATATATAGGAGTGGATGGCAAAGTAGAAGTTTGATAGCGCCCCCCTTGTCGACTTAAATTGTCATAACCATATAAGCGTGCGACTTCTTCAATTAAATCAATCTCGCCCTTAATATCCACGCGATAAGTGGGAATTTTAACAGTAAATTTATCTTGTCCATCCCATTGGTAAGCAAAGCCTAGATTCTTAAAAATATTTTCGACTTCGCCTCGACTAAACATCATGCCTAACACTTGATTGATACGACTCAAACGGCAAGAGACAAAAATTTCTGAAAACTCTTGTTCTTTCACGTCGATCAAACCCGCTTGTATTTTTCCATCCGCCACTTTTTGCATCAACATCGCAGCGCGATTTAAAGCAAAAAGGACTTGATTGGGATCAGCTCCCCTTTCAAAACGTTTAGACGCATCGGTTTGTAATCCTAATTGCTTACTTGTCCGTCGAATTCCTCTCGGTTCAAAGTAAGCAGATTCAATCACCACATGCTGCGTCTGCTCAGTCACTTCGCTATTTAATCCTCCCATCACGCCAGCGATGGCCACAGGCCGCTGCTGATCGCAAATAACCAACATATTTTCTTTTAAGGCGCGCTCTTTGCCATCTAACGTTTGCAAGACCTCGCCTTCTTTAGCTTTTCTCACCACAATTTCGTGACCCTCTAAGCGATCATAATCGAAAGCATGTAAAGGTTGACCTAGCTCTAACAACACATAATTGGTGACATCGACAATGTTATTGATGCTGCGCACTCCACATTCTTCGACGCGCTTACGCAACCAATCAGGAGAAGGACCCACCTTCACATTTTTGATAACACGGCAAGCATAGCGTGGACAAGCCTCTCGATCGATAATTTCTACACGTAAGCTATCCTCAATACCTTCTCCACCTTCTTGCACTTCAATTTGTGGGAGTCGTAAAGATTGTCCTGTAATCGCAGCTAATTCACGGGCAACACCCATGACACTGGCGCAATGATTTAAGTTGGGAGTCAACGAAATTTCAAAAATAGTATCCGCATAAAATTCAGCTAAAGAAACCCCTTCAGACCAATGTTCAGGCAATTCTAGAATTCCATCTTGCTCGTCAGATAGTCCTAGTTCATGCCCTGAGCATAGCATACCGAAGGACTCTACGCCTCTGAGTTTGGCAGCCTTAATTTTAAAATCTTTAATCGTGGTTCCAATGCGCGCAAAAGCGACTTTTATCCCCGCACGGCAATTAGGAGCACCACAGACAACTTGATAAGTTTCTTTGCCATCGGTAACTTTAGCAACGGATAACTTATCCGCATTGGGATGTTTACTTGCTTCTAAAACGCGCCCCACGACTACTTCCTGTACAGCTTCTCCAATACTTTCATAGCCATCCACTTCCAATCCGGCCATGGTCAATTTGTGAGCAATTTCGCTAGCTGTGAAAGGAAGATCGATATATTCTTTAAGCCAAGATAAGGGAATACGCATAATGACCCATCGGTTATCTAAAAATTGAAATACTTTGTGCAACTTTCTAAAGAAAAAGCTTTCTGTATAACATATCTAGCATGTATATCTAAAGCAAAAAATCTGCTGTAGTCTCGACTTTGTAATATTTTTAAACCGAGCCACAAAGAGATACTTTATCCAATCTATAGTCAATCCACTTCAAAGCTGAAATTTTGAGCGCGTCAAAGCCTCGGGGTTAAGCGATCGAAAATGGGTCCATATTACTACTTCCAGCTGAAAACTGGAAAAAGTGTGTACTGTACCAGATTTTGATTTTCCCATTATCTTCTTCCAGAAATATTGCAAATCTAAGTTTGAAAATAGATGAATAAAGTGTACCTTTTCTTAGAGGATTTTGAACCATGACTAAGGATTTTGAACCACGACAAAAATTCGAATAAATTCCTTGAGAAATATAAACCCTTTTCAATATATTCGACATTATTCTTAAAATTTAAGCAAAATCCGTTAGGAAAATGGAATCAAAAAAATCTTAAACTTGGAATTCGGATCAACCCCATGAAACAAATCCTATCTTTCAGAGTATGTAAGTGCAGTCTTATATATTGTTTATTTATACTCCACGTACCTTTTTTAGCACTTTGTAAAGAAAGTATATCTGAGAAGAAAGAAGTGGAATTAGTGTCTATTGGTTTAAGATCATCGAATGTGTTATCAGATTTCAAAGATCTTCCAGATTCAGGAGATTTTGCAGAAGAAGAAGTTATTTTAGCTCCAGAATTAGCTGATCTTGAACTGATAGACGAACAGCCTCTTTTTATTTTCAATAAAGAGCTCAAATTTGCTGAATTTCCGAAATCATTTAATCCTTCTCTTATGCAATGTGATTTAGGGTTGATCCTTACTTTTAGGTATTATCCAGACCCCTTAAGAGCTTGGATATCTTCTATTGGTATTGTGATTTTAGACGATCAGCTAAATCCTATCTCGCAACCACAATTAATCGACACTCGTTCTTTATACCATTTTACTGATTCTCAATCAGAAGATGCTAGAATCTTTTCCTTTTTAGGAGATTTATATCTTACATATAATGATAATCTTGAAATTACAAATCCTAATAATTTAGAAAGACGAGATATATTTATTGCACCACTTTCTTATGTTAATGAAGAATTTAAAATTGGCAAACCTCTTAAGCTTTACCATCAAAAAGACTATTTTACTAGGACATGGCAAAAAAATTGGATTCCCTTTGAGTGGAATAACCATCTTCTAATAAGTTATACTTTGAATCCTCATGAAGTTATCTACCCAAACTTGATAACAGGAGAGTGTATACCTATTTATAAAACAAAAATACCTCCTTTCTGGATATTTGGAGAAATGCGAGGTGGAACACCTGCCCTACTAGTAGATGGCGAATATTTATCTTTTTTCCATTCTTCTGTGGTTATGGAGTCAACTATTTCTAATAAAAAAGCTATGCATCACTATTTCATGGGTGCTTATACTTTTTCTGCTGAACCTCCCTTTAATATCACTAAAATTACTTTTGCTCCTCTTTTAGATAAAAATTTTTATACGGAATCCGATTATGATAAAAGAGTCATCTTTCCTGGAGGCTTCGCTTTAATTGATCAATATATATACGTTGCTTATGGAAAAGATGATCAAGAAATATGGATTTCCAAAATTGATAAAAATCGCTTATATTCAATGTTAACTCCTATAGACAAAAACTAAATTATTAAGAATTTTAAGGTTATATTTACTCTATCTATTGCTGCTATAAATATTTGAAATCCAAAGTCAAGAATTTAAGGATTGAAAATTATGAAAATTTTTTTTCTTTTTGATATTTATCGAATTTGCTTTCTGCTCTGTTTGTCCTATCTTTTTATCTTCCCTGCAATCGAAGGAAAGGAAGAGATACAAACCAAAAATTCAACCCTTGATTTATTTAATTTAAAAAGACTAGAAAATCATTTAGAGGAAAATTTTAAAAACAAACTAATATTAAGTAATGATTATCCATTTTCAAATAAAAAAAACTTAGATCCATTCTTTCGCAAGAAAAAAAAGAAACATAAAAACAATATTGAATTTAAAATTATTAAAGGAGAAATGGGGCCTCCAGGGCCTCCAGGGCCTCCAGGACCTCCAGGACCTCCAGGGCAATCATACGCTAAAGATCTTGATAATACATTTGTATTTGAGATTCTCTTAGCTAACTTACAAGAAGGCCTAATAGGACCTAATGGCCTTGCTGGCTTTGAAGGACCCGTAGGACCCGTAGGTCCACCTGGCCCTGCAGGACATCAATTTGTTAAAGACACAGAACAAATATTTACATTTGAGATACTATTGGCTAATTTAATTAAAAAAAATGATCTACATTCTAGTATTATACAATTATCTCCTTATATCGTTACGCCTGGTGGAAAAATTATTGTAGGAAATACTATTGTTGTAAATTTATCCGAATTATCTAACAGTATCGAACTTTCATCATTGGGATTAGAACCTTTAATTTTAGATAGTCCCGAATATGGAATCTATCATATCGGCGCTAATTTATTCTCTCAAATTCCAATGTTTGATAGTCTTGCATTTAATTTACATATTGGTGCAAAAATTATTTGTTGTCATAAAAATGGAATAGATAATTCAATTATTGAAATCCCCACCACTAATTTACCAAAAATACAACATTCTGAGGGGAAAGGTATGCAAATTCAAACTTCTTATACTTATGTACCGTTTAAATTTTATAATTAACGTGATGTGCAACTCTTTTTTGAGTGAAAAAATGAGAGAAAAATAAAAAAAGGCATACTTTCGGTATAATTGAGATTACCAAAAAACAATTAACCGTAGGAAAGTATGCCCCTACTTAATTTTATCATAACTGTGTTTTGCTTAATAGATGATGAATAAAAAAAATTATCGATTCCTATTAGAAAAGAGGGATTTCCTCCTGCTTTATCTGATAGCGAAGTCTTGACAATGGAAATAGTTGGGGAGTTTTTAGGGATAGATGCTGACAAAAGTATATGCATGTATTTTAAAGACAATTGGCTTGAGCTATTTCCTAAGCTGGGAAACAAAACAACTTTTGCTAGACAAGCAGCTAATCTCCATATAGTTAAGCAGATATTGCAAAAGACTTTAGCAAAAGCCTTAGGCGCATTTTCAGATTCGCTTCATTTAATAGTTGGTTTACCGATGCCTGTTTGCAAATTTGCCAGAGCTCATTTTAGTCGTACTTTTAAAGGAGAAGCAGCTTATGGATATTGCGCTGCTAAGAAAGAAAAATACTACGGATTTCATGGTCATTTGATCGTTAATTCAATAGAAGTTATTACAGCTGGTACATTTACCGCGGCCAATATTGATGAAAGAGATGTCTGCCTTGAATTAATGCAGAGAAGTTATGGTTTAGTTTTAGGCGACAAAGGGTTTATACGCCCTGCTTTAAAAAGCGAACTTGTTGAGCAGGAAATTTATTTACAAACACCAGTAAGAGAAAATATGCAAGAAGATAGGCCGGAATCATTTATACAATGGATGATAAGTACTCGCCGTTTAATTGAAACCGTTATAAGTCAATTAGCGGGCAGATTTAACATTGAGACAATTAGAGCAAGAGATCTTTGGCATCAAACTTCTCGCTTTTGGAGAAAGCCATTAGCGCATACTGTATGCGTTAAAATTAACTTAGATATTGGTAATGAGCCGCTTCAATTTGAAAAATTAATCTGTTAAAGAGTTGCACATCGCGTTAATTAGGTAATATGTATACAGTTTTTTTAACGACAATTTATTTTCAAAATTAAAAATTGAATTACTATCGTGCAGTTTTAATCTTAAAAGATATTTCTGCACGCTGTTAAAATTTTTTCATGCACCACCTTGGAAAATATGAAAAGATTGTTTTTTCAAAGATTAAAATAATGAGCAACTTTAAAATTTAATTTGATTTTAATTTTTCCATTGCTATATATTATGCCGAAATTACGCGCCTATAAACCCTAAGATTGGAGACAAAATGAGAAAGTTTATGTTATACTTAGCGACTTTAAGCTTGTTATTACTCAACGTCTCGATTCTTGTTGCTCGTGAATTAGATAATGTTTCACTAAATGACTATTTAAGACAGCACGGTTTTTATCTTTACCCTATTAACTCTCCTGTAAATGAAGGGTATATGAGTGATTCACAAAAAGAGCAATTTAACCAACGGTTGAGTACATATAAAAATATTCATAAGGTTCTAGAAATTGGTTTAAATGGAGGCCACAGCGCAGAAAATTTCTTTAATAATCTTGAAGATCTGGAACTTTTTGCATCCTTTGATATTAATCATCATGCATACACTGGTTGTGCTGTGAATTATTTTTATACAAAATTTCAAAATCGTTTTATGTTCACTCCTGGCGATTCGATGAAAACAGTTCCTAAATTTATCAAAAATTACCCGTTTTTTCGCTTTGATTTAATTTTTATTGATGGTTGCCATGCGTATGATTGGGTGATAAGTGATATTATTCATTGTAAAGAGATGGCCCATGCTGACACTATTCTATGGGTCGATGATGTTCCATCCGATCTTTCTGGACCTATTGGAGAAGCTGTAAAAAAATGTCAAGACGATGGAATTATTGAAATTATCCAAATTCATCAGTCAAACCATCCTATTCAATATGCTCGATCCTGGCTGGAAGCAAAGTTTATTTGGCAGTAAAGTAGAATCATTTAACAACATTGATAGAGAAAACTCTAAAAGGATTGCTATGAATTTAAAAAAACAGTGTACATTTTTTTTATCTCTCTTTGTATTTTGTATGACTTTATCTCTAAGAGCTGAAGTTGATTATTTTCCTCCAGAAACTTACTTAGAAGAATATATTAATCAAATGCCTTGGCATTACTACGGGCAGTATGAAGTATCTGGCCTAGGCAAATTTTGGGTCGATGATGCATATGACGTTGTAAAAGATGAAGTAAAAGCTGGCCGAATTTGGGAACCATACCTTATTAACACTATTGCACAATACGTGAAACCAGGAGATAAAGTAGTTGATATTGGAGCTCATATGGGAACAATTACTTTAGCAATGTCTAATTTAGTTGGAGATACAGGTCAAGTTTACTCATTTGAGGCAGAACGGCAATTTTTCAGAGAATTAGTGGAAAATATTAAACTCAACCAAAAGAGAAATATTAAACCTCACCTTGCATGGATAGGAAATCAACAAGAAATAATCAAAGTCAATTGGTTTTATGGCCCTGACTATAGCCCTGTACACGGTATTGATGAAAAAGCTTATCCTTTACATGTCTGTAAATTAGATGATTTTAGACTTAAAAATATTGCTTTAATGAAAATTGATGTAGAATGCACTGAAGATCTTGTATTGGAAGGGGCTTATAATACCATTATGGATTCACGCCCCATTCTCATTATTGAAATAATGGGTGGCTATGGAGATAAAATAACACCGGAAATTCAAGAAAGAATTGATTATACTATAGGAAAGTTAAACTCGATGAATTACGCTGTAAGCAAAATTTGGGTGGACGACTATCTTGCAGTACCTGTTGAAAAACTCTAAAAATAAAGAGGCTATAAATGAAATATATTTTCACATTTTTCTTTATTTCATACTCACTCTATCTAACGGCTATACAGTTATCACCTGAGACTAATACTCTTATTGAAAAAACAAAGCAAGATTATAGTCTAAATGTATATCTGAGTAATTTTCCATTTAACGAATACCAAGTGTGCTCTGTAGAGCACCTTGGGCATTTTCATATAGATAACATCCCCGATGCAATTAAACAACATTTAAAGCAGGGGATTTATTGGGAGTCTACTATTGGTATATTAGTTAAAATGTTTACTATACCTAATACTATAGTGATTGATCTGGGTGCTCACATTGGTATTCATACAATCACTATGTCCAAAAAAGTGGGCCCGAATGGGTTAGTAATTGCCTTTGAGCCACAATTTAAATTATATCGAGAACTTTTTTTTAACCTTCATCTTAACAATTGTAATCATAACGTCATTACACTTCGCAATGCTGTAGGAGATGTAGCTCAAATGTGTGAAATGACAGTTAGCGATCCTATCAATGAAGGGGGCACTCCTATAGGCAAAGGAGGCGATCCGGTCGAGATGCTTACACTTGATAGCTTAAATCTTTCTAATGTTTCTCTTATCAAGATGGATGTTGAATCATATGAATTTAAAGTTCTACAAGGCGCTCAGCAAACTCTTTTAAGCAATAGGCCAGTTATTATTTTTGAAATCTTAGGGGGATATGATCTTGACTATTGTACAGATGAAATTAAAGCACAATACCACGATATCGTTAACTTTTTGATTTCTCTTGACTATCGTGTAGAAAGAATCTGGGGAAATGACTTTATAGCTTTACCCAACAATAAATATTAATTACACTCGATATTGAAAATTCATTTTATTTTAGGAAAAATTTACAAAATCGCCGAAAGCACTAGTGCTTTTCGGCAGTTTTGTAAATTTTTGAATAAAATCAAAAAAATTTTGAAGATTAGGTACTTTGTTTAAAATGAGCCAAAGGGGAATTATGTTGTTTTGGAAAATGTTATTAGGTTTTATGTTTTTTACAGGATACATATTTTCTGACGATGAAGTATGTGATCCTTTTCAAATTGAAAATTCATTTCCAGATGAATATTTGTATCCTTTTCCCTATCTTACAGTTAATGAAGAAAGTGAAAAAGAAGTATGTGCAATGTATAAATTAGACTATCAGGTATATAAAAATGTTTTTTTTAATAGACAAACAGAAATTGAAGTTTTTGATGTCATCACGCCACTTAAAGGTGGTACTCACCTTCTTATAAAAGCAATCAATCTTATGACGGGATTGCGTTTTAGAGGATATTGTGAATTATTTAATACTAATACTTTTTTTAACAATCATTATTGGAACAATTTTTTATCCCTGTTTGTTAAAAGGAAAACCAAAACTTTGACAATTATAAGGGACCCAAGAGATACATTAATTTCACATTGTTTTTGGTACTACGCAGCAGAAGATAATATGCCACTCCAAGCAACAAATAAGTCAGTTTGGAGCAATGCATCTATTGAAAATAAATGCAAATTGCTTTTAAGCGACCCAAGGTTTTTTGGTGACTCCTCAAATATCGGCTCTCAGCTAGATTCTTTAAAATTTTTAATTGAAAATAAAAAAGACGTGTGTGTAGTACAATTTGAAAAGCTAGTAGGCTCTTTAGGTAACGGCAGTTATGAAGCTCAAAAAAATGAATTATTGCAAATTGCTACTTTTCTCAATTTATCACTTAATAATGCCCAATATGATTATATCATAAATAATCTTTTTACTACCAGTGCAACTTTTAGAGAAGGGAAAATTGGGAGTTGGAAAACTTATTTTGACGAAGAAATTAAAGTAATGTTTAAAGAGACATATGGTAAATATCTTCTCGATTTTAATTATGAAATTGATAATAAATGGTAAATAATTCATTTTAACAATTAGACTGCATCACAAAATAACGGTTTAGATATAAGCATCCTTAAACAAAAGATCGTTTCAAAGTTGAACTCTCTTTTGTTTTAAATACGGAGAAAATTTAGACGCCTGTGTATTCGATAGGGAAAGACGAAAGCAATAATGGAATGGTTTTATGTTATTAGGCATTCCTTGGATGTGGTTATCAAGATTATACCAAAATTCAGGTTATTAGTTCTTGAGTTTAGATAACCAACAAAATTATTTTAAGAAGACCTTGTTGCATATATCCCCTGGTAAGAGTTCTGGAAAAACTATAGAATGCTCACAACTCTTGTCAAAGGGGTATACGCAATAAGGCTCTTTACAAACAAAGGAGTTCATTATGAAAATATTTTTTTTTGCTTTAATTATTCCAATTTTGGTTCTTGCTAGTTGCTTTGAAGATGTAAAATATGACATCCAACCCATTTATAGAGACGAAGAACTTACAAATCTTTGGGCTTCTTTGGAAGATGTATATAACCCTAGCACAGAAGATTTTATAAAAATCCAAAATTATTTAAAAAATGGACAAAGAACATATCTAAATGTTTTATTCGATGCATTTCTAGAAAGTGGATGTATGACAAAGATCAATCGATCAGAATGTTGTTGGACGCGTATACTTCAAAATATTAAATTCATTGGTAATGACCAAAAATTACCCTTATCCGGAATTCATTATTTAGGAGGATCCTCTGAAAAAGATAAATCCAAATGCATTATTTTTTATGCTTCTTTCAATGGTAATTGTAATCCATTTAAAGAGAATTCTTATATAGAAAGCACTTTACAAGTTATACGTGAACTTGAGCAGATTGGATATAAAGGTCATGTTATTTATCATTTTGGAGGATATCCATTAATTGAAAAAGGAAGCGTGCGATTAATGCATGTTCCTTATTCTTTTAAAGTTTTAAGTTTTTTAGAAGCTTTTAATTTGGGATATAAAAACGTGTTATGGTTTGATTCTTCTATGCATCCCATGAACAACCTTGAAAAAGTTTTTTCAAAAATTGAAGAAGAAGGAAGACTTTTGTTATTTAATGGACTTGATTTGAGTTATGATTTTAATTATAAAGATGTTCCTGTTCTTCCTGTTATAGCAGTTGAAAGCGCAGGAATAAATGTGCAAGATCTAAATCAAATACCTCATGTAATTGCTGGAATTATTGGGATTTCCTTTCAGAATCAAAAGAGCCTTGATCTGATTGAAGAATGGTATAGACTCACCTCTTTAACTGTTCCAGCCATGACTCTTTATCCAGAAGAGTTTCTTTTATCCGTATCTAGTTGGAAGACTAATAACAAACCCAATGGAAATGTTTGGGATTATTTTGATGCAAGATCTGCAGTACCAATTAGACCTTATCATGGAAAAAAGCCTTTTTGGTTTGATAAATCCTAGAACATTATACACAAACAAGTTCAAAAATGTTGTAAAGTTGAAGTTATACCAAACCTCAGGGCATTTTAACTAAAAAGATTTGATAGTGTATGTGCTATAATGGAGCTTCTTAACAGGAGACACCAATATGTCACGACGTAAACTAATTGATGCCAAAATTCTAGAAGCAAGTAAAAAATTTGATGCGCGCCTATTCGCAGAAACAGTCAAGGGAACGTTTTCTGATTTTCCCGATTATCGCCGAAACCAAAAGCGGGTCTTATATCCTGCTTGGTATCTATCTCTTGTGGTTCTTTGTGGATGCAACACAATTGAGGAAATTGCTGATTATGCCGATCTTCAAGAAGTTTGGTTTTCTTCTTTGTTAGGAGAGGCTGTCTCAGCTCCTTCTCATGGGGTTGTCTGGTGGTTTTTGGTAAAAACACCTCCTGGTGCTCTCAAAAGCTATTTTCACAAATGGTTTAGTAAAATCCCCGGTTCATTGCGCGATCAGCTAATCGCAATCGATGGTAAGAGATTAAAGGGTGCTAACTTCTTAGGTCACATTACGCATATAGTGGAGCTGTTTGCTGCCGATGATCGATTATGTCTTGCTGTAGAAAAAGTGCCTGATAAAACTGTCGAGAAGAGTACATTGCCCATTATTTTAAGCCAAGTGGATGTGGAAGGAGCAATTATCTCAGGAGATGCTCATTTCGCTGTACCTGAGTCAGCAGAACGTATTATTGATGCAAAAGCAGATTATCTTCTGGCTGTTAAGGGAAACCAACCCACTCTTTACACTGAGATGGAAAATTTTTACGATCAAGCTAATGCAATCAAATGGGAAGAAGTTCCCTATTTATTTCATCAAGAAACGGACAAAGGGCATGATCGTATCGAAATTCGAGAAGTACGGGTTATAGAAGAATTGGATTGGTTGCCAAATGCTTGCAAATGGAAAAACTTGGCTTGTTTGATCGAAGTGAGGTCAATAAGACAAAAAATAGGAAAAGCAGCTAGCGAAGTCTTCAGAAGGTTTTATATATCAAGTCGTTGTGCCTCTGCAAAAGATTTTGCTAAATGAATCAGGCAGCATTGGAATATCAAGAATAGAACTCTTGCATAACCTAGAATAAGTGTTAGAATGGCTAAAATTTAGAAGGATTTTAGCCATGAGATACGAAAGTTTGAAAGAGTTTAAAGCAGAAGATTTTCGCAGGTTAACAGGAGTTAAAAGAACAACCTTTGAAAAAATGGTAGAAATTTTAAAAGAGGCGGAGAAGAAAAAAAAGAACACTGGTGGTAAACCAAACAAGTTGATAGTAGAAGACAGATTATTGATGGCACTAGAATACATTAGAGAGTATCGAACGTATTTTCATGTTGCTGCATCTTATCAAATTTCAGAAAGTGCTTGTTATCGCAATATTCGTTGGATCGAAGATGTGCTAATAAAACATCCAGATTTTGCGTTACCGGGTCGCAAAGCTCTCCTAAAAAGCGATGTAGAATATGATGTAATTTTAATCGATG
>JASBUW010000061.1 GCA_030147755.1 Parachlamydiaceae bacterium | reverse complement strand
ACGATCACAAACACCCTAATATTAGTAATATAAGGGTGTTTGTGATCGTTTAATCCCGGGGCTTTGACGCATCAAAAAAACCGATTTTTGAAGTTGTTTGTGTATAGATCATTATGAATTTGTGGAGATATCTTAGTTTTTCTTTACTTTCCCTCCTCAAATGGGCTATTTTCACAAAAATAGTGATTAGGAAGGAGAAAATGTATGCCTGTGAACGTGGCCATTAATGGTTTTGGAAGAATTGGACGTCTTGTTTGTCGTCTTCTCTCTCAAAGAGAAGACATTCATTTAGTAGCGATCAATGATCTGGTGCCTGCTGATAATCTCGCGTATTTATTGAAGTATGATTCAACTCATGGCCGTTTTGAAGGACAGGTAGATGTCGAAGAAAATGCCATTATCGTCAACGGGAAGAAAATTCAAGTATTTTCCGAAAAAGACCCGCAAAATTTGCCATGGAAAGATCTGCATATTGATTACGTCATTGAATCAACTGGTTTCTTTACTACGCCTGAAGGCGCAAATAAACATCTAGCTGCTGGCGCTAAACGTGTCATTATTACAGCGCCTGCAAAAGGTGATATCCCGACTTTTGTCATGGGGGTCAATCAAGATAAATATAATCCGGAAAAAGATCATATTGTTTCCAATGCCTCTTGCACTACGAATTGCTTAGCTCCTATTACAAAAATTTTGTTAGATCGTTTCGGAATAGAAGAAGGGTTGATGACTACAATCCATTCTGTCACCGCTTCACAACCCACGGTAGATGGTCCTTCAAAAAAAGATTGGAGAGGGGGACGAGGAGCTGCTCAAAACATTATTCCTGCTTCGACAGGTGCTGCTAAAGCAGTGGCGCTTTGCATACCAGAAGTTAAGGGAAAGCTCACAGGGATGGCTTTTCGCGTTCCCACAATAGATGTGTCTGCGGTTGATCTGACAGTGCGCTTGAGTCGTCCCACAAGCTATGAAGACATTTGCCGGGCGATGAAAGAAGCAGCGGATGGACCCTTAAAAGGTATTCTCTGTTACTGTGATGAACAAGTTGTGTCCACTGATTTTATTGGAACAACCTATTCAGCGATTTTTGATAAAGAAGCGGGTATTGCTCTGAATCCCCAATTTTATAAGATCATTGCCTGGTATGATAACGAAATGGGATATGCCGCGCGTGTTGTGGATTTGCTAAATTATATGGTATCACGTGAAAGGACATTTGCCATGAAATGAGCAGAAGAGTAAACTAAAGAAGAGTTTTTTTGGGGTGACGGTAATCGCCTAAACAACTGCTGAGAGATCGTTTAGTGACAAAGATGAGTATAGTTGGATTACTGTTAACTCTTCCTTGCTGAGAATATAAGGATATTCTAGCAATTTATCGATGAAGGCCCTACTTAAAAGGTGTTTGCTCTTAACGAGTATAAATGGATGATTGGCCTAAGAAAATAAGTTAAGTGAGTGTTTGAAAAAAGAACTTAAATTAAGCTAAGCAGTTTATTTTTCAAGAGTTAAATCAAAGATATTGAATGCTGTTTACTGAAATTTATTTAAAGAAAAGTTGTCATGAAAATTTTAACTAGTTAACCTGAAATGTTTTAGATAAAATATTGAAATGATTTGACATTTTTCAAACATAAGAAACTTTTATTCTAGTCTTTTGAGCTCTTTAGACACCTTGTTAAGGAAGGGTTAAACCTTAGGGTGTTAACACTTAACAATGGATGAAATAACGTGGATTTTACACGAGAACCTATAATTGAAACAATTGTGACCCCAAAAGAGGGGTGCAAGCTTGTTGTGAGAAGCAGTAAAAGTACAGGGCAAGAAGAGTATTTTGTAGACGCTGTCGAGATTGTTTCTTTTGGACACGCTCTTTTTTTTCGTTCTTTAGAAAGGCCCAAAGCTTTCTTAGTTCCGGTTTCCGATTATGAAATATTAGAAGTCAAAGAAGCGCGCATGGTGCTTAAAAATGCGGGACTGGATCGTTCTATTAAGATAGGCGGTGGACGAGATGGAGCGCTTAAAGCTAGTCGTGAGGCTGAAAAAGTAGAAAGTTTAGCTCAAGAAGAAGAAATTGAAGAAGGAAAAACGGAAGCAGAAGAAGTTGCTGTGTCAACTGCTGAAGCAGCGGCTGAAGCACGTCCGGACATGCGTTTAGACAAGAAACGTGATCGCCGTCGTCACTATCGTAAACGTCGAGGAAAAGAAGAGCGAGAGGAAGCTGGCAAAGAAGGCGTGGTTGAGCTTGCTGTACCTCCGCTTGAGGATGAAAAAATTAGTATTTCTCCTCCGGAGTTTACGACAAAAGAAGAGCAAGAACAATCTGCTCCCATTTCTTCAACGGTGTTTTCTTCTTTATTGCAACCGCCTCCTAACCTTATCTCGGAGACGATTAGTCGTTATCGTCAAAATGATTTATTTAAGGGAGCTTTTTACTTAACAGAAGAAGAGCAATATAAACCACATGATAAGGTACAAGAGCTATTAAGCGAAGACGATGAAGAAGAAATGGTACCGACTTTACAAGAGCCCACATTTAGTGAAGACGCGAATTTAGATCTTTTCTCTGATTTTCCCATACAAGAACATGTTTCAGATCAAGAGGAAAGTAAGGAAATAGTACCAGAGCAGGTTCAAAATGATTTTCAAGCGGAGCCATGCGAGGTAAATCTTTTTGGAGAAGAGGAGAATTTAGGGCAGATGGCTACTGAAGAAGAACTTCCAGTCGAGTCAAGTGTGAGTGAAGAAGAACCTCACTATGAAGCTGCTTTACCATTATTTGCTGAAGAAGAGCGAACAGTGAAGGAAGAAGAGGTGAAGCCGGCGGAAGAAGGAGCAGCTTTGGAACATCCAGAGCATTCAAAAGAAGAATTGCATCATCCTGAAAACACGCTTTAGGCATTATTTTAAGCAAGGTTTGATATTCTTACAAATCTTGCTTAAAAAGCGCTTGACTGTTTATTGCATAAACGTTAATTTGCTAGTACAAATTTGCTCGGATGGTGGAATGGTAGACACAAGGGACTTAAAATCCCTTGCTCTTCGGGGCGTGAAGGTTCGAGTCCTTTTCCGAGCATCTTTAGTTTAAACTAGTTGTGTTTTGCTACATAACCTCCTAACCATTGAAACACCGCAGTCTGGGCCAATTCTGGGTCAGTGCGACTAAAATGGAGGTTATTCAAAATGGCATATATCCAAAAAAGACAGCACCCCAACGGTAACATCACTTATCGGGCAAGAATCCGAGTCGATGGAATGCCTGACAAGTCCGCAACTTTCGGTACCCGTTCCCAAGCTAAAATTTGGGCGCAGAAATTTGATTGGAATAAAGTTGAGAAAAAATGGCTTGGAAAGCCTCTAACAGACTTGTTTTTAGGTTAGGATAAGTGGAACAAGAACTCCAATCTTTGGAATTCAGCATTAAGAAGTCAATGCAACCCATTGATTTCTTAAATGCATTAAGAGAATTTTTAGTTGCCATCGATTCACAAGATCCAAATCTATTTCATTACGAAATTTCTAGAAAAGCCCTTAGTGCGCTGGACGCTCGCTTTTTAACCAATGAAAATGCTATCGATCGATTGGTAAGGGAGTTCCTAAACCATTGCCGACAACTTAAAGAACAGCTCTTTCAACTTTATTTCGCTCACGGAGAAGTGTTCTTTTGGGATCAAATCTATTTGAAATTCCTTTCAAGCTTGGGAAAACAGGCAAGGCTGAAGCAAAACAGCTCTTGCCGAAGTTCAAACAGTTATATACAGAAAAATCATTTGCATTTTGGTGCACAGAAACCCAAGGCTTCCATTCTCCAGCCTTTCTCATTTTAGCTGCAATTTTGTGGAAAGATCGCATTAAAAAAATGGGTAAGCTTTGAAATAGACAATGTGCCAGCTCTAAGCACCGTGAGCTACCAATCCTTGAGAAAATTGTTATCTGCACAAATGTATGCAGAGACCACGCCTCAACAAATACAAATCATCCGTCAAGAAAATTTGATTGGCAAAATCGACATACCTACTGTACCAGCTCATTTGATGTCTCAAATTTTTAAAGGAGTATCCAAGTTAAATAGTGTCTATGGCCATCGCGTGTTTAGATTTGAAGTGCAAGAACCATTTAGGCAAATGGTCGCTGGCAACACCGATTACCGCGTCATTAAGCTGGATGAAGGTTATACAGAGCTTGCACAACGACTCAATCTTAAAGGCAAAAAAGCCATCACCATTCTCAAAGAAATCCTCTATGCACAAGCGTATCTTGAATTCTGCTCCCAAAATTTTTCAGGCAATTTAATCCAACTTACTAAATACCTTTCACCGCTCCTAAAAATCTGTACAAATCTATTAAAGATTGTATAGACACGTTAGCCAAGCAGTTTTGCTAACGATTCACGTATTGGAATTACACCAATAACAAACGGGAATTGCTTATCTCAAGAGTCGAATATAGATGGACTCGATGATCGATGATGTTTCGCCCGAAAGTGTGCTGCAGGCACCGTTGGTAATTTTCTTTTCACTTGTCCCCAAAAGTGCCATACGTGTTTCGTTCGATTCCTTGCAGGTAGAACAAAAGCGACATGACCTCCCTTTCCATCCGGG
>JASBUW010000043.1 GCA_030147755.1 Parachlamydiaceae bacterium | reverse complement strand
TCTGTCGTCGCTTCCGCGACTCTCATTTTATTATGGATTGATTCCCCACGTTCCGCTACAGGCCTAACCGGCCTTTCGCTTCACGCGGGGCTTCCCACTTTTGATCGCTGCCGCGATTAGCTACAATTGTCCAAACTTCAGAGCACTGCTAACCGCAGTGCAATAGGTTGTGCATTAAATCCCAGAACGAGCGCTAAACGCGCTCGGTCTGGGCTAATGTAGTGATAGTGCTACCGCACAGATAAAACCAGTCTTTTTAAGTATATTTTGACCAACTACCAAGAAGGTCGCTGTTACTTTTTGATATTAGCAACGAAGTTGCTTGGGGGCTCCAAACGCTTCGCGTATTCACCGAACTTATTAAATTTTAACTGGCTGAGTAGTTACATTTTTTAGAAAATTTTTAGGATGCAAACAAAAGTGTGGAGTTTGCTCTCTGTAAAATAAAAATGATAACATTTTTGTGTACCACTATTCAAATAAGATGTTATAATGGGTGCTGGGTATTCCCTAAACTCTAAAATGATGGAGGTATTATGAAAGATCCTACTCGTCATCTTCGCAGTATTCAACGTAAAGTCATTCGTTCTTGTCGTCAGGAAACCGTTTCCTTAGCTTCTCCGGCTAATGGGACGACACATCTTTCTGACCAGCGTCTTGAAGAACCCAAGCGGCGTCGCCTGCTGGTGCCTAAGTTAATGAAAGCACAGGCTTATCATTAGAGGCAAAGTTCGAAAGAACTGATTTGTTCCTTAAATTTAACGCCAAAAATGTCCTGTAATAAGGTAGGGGTCATAACTTCCTCATATGTGCCCGTCGCTTGACAGCGTCCTTGATGTAACACGATCAATTGATCGCAAAATCGCTGGACAGCTAACAAATCATGGACGGCTACGATGACAAGTTTCCCCCTTTGTACCAATGTACGCAGGAGTTGCCAAATTTCTAATTGGTGGCGCAAATCTAAGTAAGAAGTGGGTTCATCTAACAATAGAATAGGAGATTGGGTGGCAAGGGCACGCGCAATGTAAATGCGCTGTCTTTCTCCTCCCGACAATTGTGATAAAAATTGATCACGTAAATGCCAGGCATCTACTTGCTGCAACGCTTCTTCAATATAGTGAGAGTCGTGTAATGAGTGTTTACCTTGTGCGTATCTTCCCATTGTCACCATCTGATAAGCCGTCACATCAAAATAAAGAGGAGGGTTTTGTGGCACTAAAGAAAGCGTGCGGCTCATTTCCAGACGTGAAAAATGCAAAAGATTCTGATTTTGCCATGTCAATTGTCCGTGCGTGGGATTCCAAATTCTGGCCATGGTTTTAAGCAAAGTCGATTTCCCTGATCCATTAGGTCCTAAAATACCGTACAGGGTACCAGGTTCAAAGCTTGCAGAAATATCTTGAATTAATGCGCGATGGCGGAGAATGTAAGAGAGATGGGTTAACCGTAGCGTCATAGAGAATAAGCTCGTTGATGGGGTCTGAAAAGAAGGAATAGGAAGAAACAACCTCCAAGGACAGCCGACAGGTTGCCAATCGAAATGCTATGGAGTTCCCAAAAACGAAGTAATCCATCGAGTGTCGTCAAGACGGCTGCTCCTGCAATCAAACACAAAGGAATCAGCTGTAAATGGTCGGACCCTTGTAAACGACGCATGATATGGGGAAGCACAAGGCCAAAGAAAGCAATCATCCCGACTGCAGCTAATGCGCCTCCGGTCAAAAGTGAAATACACAAGAAAAGACGCCAACGAACTCGCTGCACATCTACACCTAAATTTTTGGCTTCTTCTTCTCCTAAAGCGAGAATATTCAGTTCTTCACGATACACCCAACAGCCCCACAATCCCACTAAAGTCAAAGGAAGTTGCATATGCACATGTTGCCAACTGCGGTCAATGGTTGATCCTGCTTCCCATTCTGTAATTGTTTGAATGAGTTGCCAATGATCGCGCAAGGAATATAAAATCAATCCTTGAATGGCAATGAGAAGGGTTGAAATGGCAATACCCGTTAAAATGAGATTCGTCAAATGCTGTCCTTGTTGGCAATGCGCGAGTCCGTAGACTAAACTTAAGGTGAGAAGGCAGCCCATAAAGGCAGCTAGCGGCAAGGCGTAAGGATAAGTGAAGCGTAAATCTAAAATAAAAATGAGGATGACAGCTAAACATCCCCCTGCACTGATGCCTAAAACACTAGGAGAAGCTAATGGATTGTGAAATAGCGATTGCATGACGGCTCCGGAGACGGCTAAAGAAGCGCCCGTGCAAATTAATACAATTAAACGAGGTAAACGCTCGTCTAAGAGCGGATTCCATTGATTTGATTGGCCTTGCATGCGCAACAAGACGCCCTCCCAAATGTTCTGCCACGGGAGTTCTCCATATCCCAAAGTAAAAAGAGAAGCGCAAATTAATAAGACGAAGCTTGCCAAAAGTCCATAATGAAAAGATGACGTTTTCATAATTGATGAATGGCTGTTAAAGCGTGGAGAATATCATAATAAGCTAATACAATATATTGTGAGGGGGATTCCTGTATCGTTTCATCTAGATATGCAATACGTTGGGACTGAAAAGCTGTCATATTTTGTAAAGCTGGTTGGCGTTCTGCTAACAGACGAGAATTCATTTGATAAGGAGTCGTAATAATCAAACAATCGGGATTGGCCTGTACAATTTTTTCTTGTTCACAAGGAATTCTCCATTCATATTCGCTTTCTGGTAAAGAGCAAAGTAAATGAGGACAATGTTGTAAAGCACGACTCATGAGCTGTCCCGTTAAGCATTTCGTTGTGGGCAGCATGTAAGATTGATTGTAATACAAATAAAGCATCTTTAAAGGTATGGCAGAAGCAGGAGTGAGCGTCTGTAAAGCGCTTAAACGATTGTCAATGGATAAAAAACAGGCTTCCATAAAGAGAGAAAGGAGTTGAGCCTCTAAAATATGATTGCTGGCATGGCCAATTTTGAGTAGAGCTTCTTGTATCTCAGCAACGGTGTTCACATGTTGCAAAGTATAAAGAGGAATGCCTTGATTGCGTAGCGCTTCAAGTGCAGGAGGATGAGAATAAGGAGCTACAAAAGCTAAATCAGGTTGCGCTTGATAAAGTTTTTCGCTGCTCAAGCCTTCGATATTGAGAGGAATTTGCTTGAGTCTATCCGCAGAATAAATTTGAGGAAGATGGCGTAAACCGCGTGGTAAAGCAACAATTTCATGCGGCTGCGCAATGGCAAGCAAAAAGCTGGCTGCGACATAGGTTTGTGGAAGAAAGCGTTGAAAATGATCTTGAATGGTAATATAACGTCCTCGATCATCGTAGAGTCCTTCTAAATTCATTTTACAATTGAGTTGTCGCAAATCAATAGAGGAAGAATCTTGTAGAAGATGTCCGAGAATATGTGCCTGTAAATAGCTTTCAGTTGATAAACGCTGAATATGGGGTAAACCATTTTGTGCAAGGAGTTGTGCATCTTGGTCCCATTGATCGATCAAATCGAGCATCAAAGAAAAATTGCCGGATAAAGCTTGATGCAAAGTTTCTCTTTGCAAAGGAGAAAGCTCTTCCAATAGGGAGGAAGTTTTTAAAGCGAGTGGTTGAGAAGTGATGGAGGATAGTAGAGGAGCTGCAGACGAAGGAGCGCGAAAAGCCAGCGACCACCATCCCATGATGAAGCTGATTAATAGAGCATACAACAAACAACTTGATAACAAATTGCGCATGGACAATCACCAAAGAAGTTGTAGCGTAGACTTTAGTCTGCGCTCGTTTCCGCAGGCTAAAGCTCATATGCATTAAGCTAACGCAAGAGATCAGAGTAAAGAAGGTAACCAGGCCGTCTCGGCCTGATCGCACACTCTAACTCTGAGTCTACTGAGAGCGTTGTCACTACCGTGACACAATTGTTTTCTATCGTTCTTTATCAAAAAATGTTCAAATTCCAAAATCAGGCCGAGACGGCCTGGTTACCTTCTTTATTCCGATCTCTTGCGTTAGCTTAATGCATATGAGCTAAAGCCCGCGGAAACGAGCGCAGACTAAAGTCTACGCTACAACGCTTCGCATTTTATGCTGTCGCTTCTTCATCCTCAGCGGCATCTGTAATCAATGCTTCTGAGAGCAAAATAATGCCGGCTGTAGAGGCCGCATACGTTAAGGTGTTCTTAACGACCTTGGCAGGATCAATCACACCTGCTGCAATTAAATCTTCTACTTTTTCTGTGTGGGCATTGAAGCCATAGTTTTTAGGGGCTTGTAACACTTCGCTTAAGATGACACTGCCATCATAACCTGTATTAAAAGCAATTTGCTTCACTGGAGTTTCACACGCTTGCAGAACAATTTTAGCGCCGATGGCTTCGTCACCCTCGAGTTTCAAATTCTGTATCGCTTTACTTGCATTGAGAAGAGCTACACCGCCTCCAGGGACAATTCCTTCTTCTAAAGCAGCACGTGTAGAATTCAAGCTATCATCAAACATTTGTTTTTTCTGCTTCATTTCTGTTTCTGTCGCAGCTCCCACACGAATAACAGCTACTCCACCACTTAATTTTGCACGACGCTCTTCCAATTTCTCTTTATCATAAGAACTCTTGCTTTGTGCGATTTCCGCATCAATTTGTTTAATGCGCGCCGCAATTTGCTCGGGTGAACCCGCTCCATCTACGATGGTCGTTGTCTCTTTTGTGACTGTGACCTTTTCTGCTGATCCCAAAGCTGTAGTGGGGATTTCTTTCAATGACATGCCCACTTCTTCAGAAATCACAGTGGCACCTGTCAGCACCGCAATATCTTGCAACATCGCTTTGCGACGATCGCCAAAACCAGGCGCTTTAACAGCCGCCACTTTTAAGGTTCCACGCAATTTGTTCACCACGATCGTGGACAATGCATCGCCCTCTAAATCTTCTGCGATAATGAGTAATTCTTTGCCTGCAGATGCAGTCGATTGCAAAACAGGTAGAAGTTCATGAATATTGGAAATTTTCTTATCGACGAGCAAAATCTGTGCCTGATTCATTTCAACCGTCATTTTTTCGAGATTGGTGCACAGATAAGGACTCACATAACCACGGTCGAATTTCATTCCTTTAACGACTTCAATGGTTGTCTCTGTCGTTTTGCCCTCTTCGATGGTAATCGCACCTGAATTGCTCACTTTTTCCATCGCTTCTGCAATCAAATCGCCAATTTCTCGATTGCCTGACGCAGATACAGTCGCCACATTGCACGTTTCTTGTTTTGTTTTCACGGGAATGGCGGCTTTTTCGATTTCTTTCACAATCGCTTCTACTGCTTTATCCATGCCGCGCTTTAATCCAATCGGACTTGCACCAGACGAAATATTTTTGATACCCGCTTCCACTAAAGCGCGCAACAACAAGGCACCTGTGGTGGTTCCATCGCCGCACTTTTCCTTAATCTTTTGAACCACTTCTTTGGCCATCGCCACACCCATATTCTCATACTTGTCTTGAAGCTGAATATCGCGAATAATACTCGCTCCGTCATTGGTAATCGTAGGTGCGCCCCAGCTTTTTTCTAAACCGACATTACGTCCTTTAGGTCCTAAAGTAAAGGCCACAACATCGGCGAGTTTTTTAATACCCGCTAGGAGACAATTACGCGCCTCTTCTTCAAAAATAATTTCTTTTGGTGTGGTTGACATATGTGCTCCTCGTTAAAATTCTAAAATATTGAATTAAAAGAAACTTTAGGTCAGATAAGCAATCCAAATGAATCGCCTTCTTAACAGGAAGGTCTATAGTAGAGAAAAAAGAGGTATTTTGCAAGCGAGAAATTGTTGTTTTAGCAAATAAGCAATCCTATTGCTAAATATGGAAATTTCCTCTAACGCTTTAGGAATTGAACGGTGGGGAGTAGGGGTTTTTGTTGTTGAGGGGAAGAGAGGATATCGGGTTGTCCTACCTGTAGTAAAAGAAGGGAATAATCGAGAAAATCGGATTTAATGGCATGTCCCTCTTTCAGAACGAAAATATAGGGATGAATAAAATGTTCAAAAGGCTTAGGGCGTGATTCTTTCATGTAGATATCCAAATTTAAGCTTTAGTGAAGTTTAATTTTAACTTTTTTTGATTTTTTAGGGAAGAATATAAATTTAGATGTAAATTCAAATTAAAAATTTAACTGTCTGAAACAGAAGAAGTACTTTCATGAAAAAGCTGATAAATTTGACGTTTGGGGACACCGCGTAATTCGGCGGCTAATTTGATGGCCTCTTTGCGGCTGATTCCATAGTTTTCTTGAATCCAGAGCACATGTTCTTCGGGAGTCCATGCTGACCAATCGTGTTGCTGCTCTTCTGTCGGAGGAGAGATTAATAGAACGATTTCTCCCTTAAGGATTTTTTCTTGCCAATGCGCGAGCAGCTGAGTGGCGGTTCCTCGTACGATTTCTTCAAATTTTTTGGTTAATTCACGGGCAATGACGAGGTGACGCTCCGGTTGTAGTGTGTGGATCAATTCCAGTACCTTCAATAAGCGATGAGGGGATTCATAACAAATGGTTGTGCCTGGATAAGCAAAAATTGTTTGTAGGTCGCGTTTCAGCTCACCTTCTTTTTTGGGAAGAAAGCCCCAAAACTGAAAGCGATCCGTTGGTAAGCCTGAACAACTCAAGGCTTGAATGGCGGCACATGGACCCGGAATAGCGGTGACAGATAAATTGTGTTCCACACACAATTTGACAAGGTCGGCTCCGGGATCAGAAATACCGGGAGTTCCTGCATCAGAAAGTAAACAAATCTGTTTTCCCGATTGAAGATCTTCTACAATCCTATCAGCTTGTGAAGCTTCATTGAATTTATGATAACTCTTCAAAGGTTTGTGAATGTGGTAATGTTGCAAAAGAATCAGGCTGTGGCGTGTGTCTTCGCATAAGATATAATCGCAAGCTTTTAGGACTTCAATCGCGCGAAAAGTGATATCAGAAAGATTGCCAATGGGTGTTGCAACAAGATAAAGCATAAAACTGAAAAAAAAGGTGGCACCCAGATTCGAACTGGGGGATGGAAGCTTTGCAGGCTTCTGCCTTACCACTTGGCTATGCCACCGTTAGAATGGCAGTGTTATACACAAAAGAGAAAGATCACGTCAAGCACTTTTCTGAAAACTTTTGAAAAAATCGATTTCTATCTTATCGTAATTAAATTGAGTAGTAAAATTCAAATCTATGAGAAATTGTTGATTAATATTGTTAAAACTGTTAATGTGTGTTATTTAAATGTATTGAAAATGTCTTTAGAAATTCTAAATATTATCCAAAGGTTAACAAATGAATCCTATAAGTGATAAGATTAATTTAAATTTGTATGTGATGGCAGATGGTTTAGCTGAAACGTTAGTGAAGAATTCATTGATATGTTTCTCAACATTTTTCTCGCATGTCAACGTGAAAGATGGTCAACAGCAGCGTCAGCTGTCTATTAATTGGAATTTTAAGTCTATTTCTAATAATTTTACTACTGTCACAGAGATATCTTTAAAAAATCCACCCCCAGAAAAGCTTCAAACAGCGCCAGTACAAGAAAAATCTTGTGATATTTTCGCTTGGGGACGTTATGGACATTCATCAGGCCGTCCGGAGCGGGTTAATATTCACGATGCTTTTCAAGCAGTAAGCGATAAAAAGATTTTAAAATCTAGCGGAGCTTTGCTTGTCATGACTCCGCTGGCAGACGGAGTTACCGTTGAGGAATATGATAACCTAAATAGTGAGTTTGCCCGGATAAAAGAGTATGAAATTAATCCAAGGCGTCTGGTTAAGACATGTCTTCTAGGTGGTAATGTAGGTGGTCTAGATTTAAAAGAGAAAAACTCTATCACGAGTTTAGTAGATAAATGGAAACACAATCAATTGCAAATGGGTTTGTCGGATGTACAAGAGCTGGTTAATAAAGTCGCACAGAAAGCTTTTGATGAGATGAAAGAGGGACCAATAGAAAATAAAGAGAATGAAGAGAAGGTTCAAGAGAGCGAGGATGAAAGAAGAAAGCGTGTGAAAACAAATCTAGCCGCAAAAAAAGCAGCGAGAGAGGCAGCTAAAAATGATTCGAATAATCAATCTGAGGTGTTGCCACCTGCCAATAACGTTGCAACACAAAGTCCTCAACAACCAAACAAAGCAGATCAAGCTCAAGAAATACCACAGCCGCCAACACCACCAGAGATAATTCAAATTGTAGGCGCACCAAAAGCGGCGCAAGCTCCAGTTCGGGCGGTAGTTAAACCAGAAGTGCCGGAAGTTCCAGCTCAGGCTGTAGTTGCACCAAATGCACCAGAAATTAAAGATGAAGAAAAGAAACCCGAGAAAGAACAAACAAAGCTTGAAGAAGTAGAATTCGAACAAATAAAAGCTGATGTGAAAAAACAGGTTGAAACACCAGCTTCAGCTATGGATAGCATGCCGGCACTCGAGTTAGTAAAATCAACAGAAGATCCTGAACCTGTTCAAGCAGCTATACAAATCAAGAAAGAAGAGCAGCCTGTAGAGATAAATCCTGTTCAAAAACAAGCAAACAAACTAGACAATACTAAGACTGTCTCAAAGCTTTATCAGATGGTACATGTCACTCTTGCAGGAATTATCGCAACTATTGCTGGAATTGCGACACACATTTTATTTCCTAAATTAAAACCTGTAGGAGCTGCTGTGTCTGGTGGTCTAGTAGGTTTAATTTATTACTTTGCAATTTCTTGTTTGTGTCAAAGGCAAAAAGTTGCTTAAAATTCACCTTAAACAAAATGTTTAGTTGTCCCTGATTTAATCAAGGCTATAAAGGAAGAAATCAATTTAATCTGTTCATGGGTAATGCGTGCAAGCGTTTGGGTATAGGTTCACTGTGTACATAGACTGTTTGCCATTTGTGCGGTAGCACTCTAACTGCATGTAACCGTTCAGATCCCCTCCTTTCGTTGAGGTAAAGAAGGTAATCAGGCCGTCTCGGCCTGTTTCTAATGCAGCTTAAATAGGCTAGA
>JASBUW010000007.1 GCA_030147755.1 Parachlamydiaceae bacterium | reverse complement strand
AGCTCAATTATTTTTGCATTTTTAACCCCACGTTCCGCTACAGGCCTAACCGGCCTTTCGCTTCACGCGGGGCTTCCCACTTTTGATCGCTGCCGCGATTAGCTACAATTGTCCAAACTTCAGTTTGCGTAAGGTGAGTGACTAACTTTAAACTCTAAAAGAAAAGGTGATAAGAAGGGAATAAAAGAGAAAAATTAATTTTTTCTAAAAAAGATATTCTTTTTTACTCTAATTCTAATAGAGAAAAAAAGAAGATTTGTTTTAGATAAAATTCAGCGCCCAATCTTATTTTTTCTTGTTATACAGAGCCTAATCCAAATTATATTGAATTTCAAGGTAGTTCTAAACATGTAAAATTAAATTTTAAGATTTTTCACTTTAAAAGGATGAGGGCGTTTACAGGCTAGTTTAAGGCCGTCAAATCTTTTCATCAAAACGCCCCGATACCCAACCTAATCTATGAGGATTTAATTCTAGATAGTCCCGAATAGTTGTTGCTCCATCTGCGTTTTCTGCCATAAGGGCTGACTTTATCATGTGTGGGGTAAAATGTTTATACAGCGCAAATTTTCTATAGATCTCCGGACTATGACCAAGAACAGACGGGATAGGTGTGATGGTATAAGACTTGGTGGGCCAATCCCACGAAGATCTATCGGAATTGGAATCAGCAGCACTAAATACCCGTTTTAAAGAAAGCATTCGGTCTAAAACAGCTAAGTCATCGGAAGTAAGTTTGACTCCTGGGATGATCAACGTATGTAAATGAGGGCATTGACTTAACTTTTCAAAGGAAATGCTTTTTAAAGTTTGAGGCGATACAAGAAGAACCTCTAGTGTTTGGCTGACAGCTTCAAAACCTTCAATTTCACAGCTGGAGATGATGACTAAATTTTTCACTTTCATAGCAGGTAGTTTGACTAATTTTACTTCACCGTCATACTCATCAGTGCTTTGTTGAATGACAAAAGTATTAAAAGTACAATTTTCTAAAGATGAAAAAATATCAGAAGGAATGCCGTCACAAGCAAATAGCACATCAAACAGATCTAAGGTTTGGCCTTTTAAAAAATTAAAAAAGTTAGCATCTAGATCCAACAGGTCTTCATTCTCTCCCTCTATACCACCCAATATAAGCGATAGACTTTTTAGAAGCGAAGCGGGATTTGTTATAAGCTTAATCATTGCCTGCGCTGCCTCATCATTGAGGCCATTTTTCGTTACAATATGTTTTAAACGAGTGAGGGAAGGTAAAAGAGTTATCAACGTAGAAGGAAACATTTTAGGCCAAGTGATGTCCAAAGCCTCCAAATGTTCTAAACGGCTTAACGCTTGCCAGTCTGCTGGTGTTAACCACTGCTGACTAACATTCAGAAAGCGCAGGTTAGGAGGAAACCAGTCTTTTAAGGGAGAATTCGAATTTTCATGCTCTCTAAAACTAAGTGGTGGGTCTATGTGGAGGCTTGTCACTTCTCGTGCATCCGCTAACAAGTGCAGATTGTTTTGGCTATTATTATCTTCGCACTCTATGTCTATGCTTATTTTCTCAAGTTTTGGAATTTTTATAACCACAATCAATTGATTCACCCTACAGTGAATTTTTCTTACATTAGATAATAAGAGAGAGAGCAGACGCGCGACTTTTTCGGCTTCATTGTTGTCTACTACATTTCTGGTAAAATAAAAGCTAAATTCTTGAAGAAATGGGCCTAAATTTTCTGACAAAAAAGCGAGTTTAAATGGTAAATAAGCTTTTATTTGTGCCAATGATTCCATTTTAGAGGGAAGATCTTCAAATGCTTTTGAGTCTATAAAATTGCATATTGCGTTTGCGAATGCTGGTTCTAAAGGAGAGTATGGCGGCGGTTCTGAAGGAAAATATATCTCAGATCTTTTTAATAAAGCCGGTAAAAACGAAGCGCATTCCTGAGAATGCATGACCAGTTCTTTTTTATTTGAGCGTATGCGATCTATTTCATCTTGAATAGATGCAAGTTGCCGCCTTAATAATTCTGCTCGCCAGCCTTCATCCATGTTTCTTTTGTATAATTTTAATTGATGATAGATAGATAAAAAATTAGAACCTCGCTGTGTATCTAAGGCTTCTAACCCTGCATCAATACCCACAATTTTGTACATTTCTGCATGATAATAAAGTTGCAACCACGGATAGAAAATCAGTTCATGGACAATTTTTAAATAAGCAATGCATTCTGGTACCGTTGTAGGTGAAGGCAGAGGAAGATGCTCTTGCATCCGGACAAAGCAAGGGTCTATTTCTAGTTCCGCATCTTGAAGATGAGGGAGCAGTTCTCTTAAAAATTCTCCATTAGGAGGGAAATGTGGTTGCTTAACAAAGGCTTCAGGACAGGTTTTAGCATATTTAAATAGCAACTCAATCAATTTGACCTTGATATAGAGTTTTGCATAAGGAGATTGTTTTTGGGTTACAATCCACTCTAAACATTCTTGCCTCTTTATGCGGTCTGCCTGAGGAAGGGCTTTCAAAGACTGAGGAGTAGATAGAGGATCTAAAAAAAGTTCTAAAGCGGTGCTATGTAAATATTTAGCCATGCGCACATTTATCCCCATCAGATCGACTGCCAAATCTGCCGGGAGAAGATAAGACTGTAAGGCTTCCAAAGATAAACTCTTCAAATAATTACGGATTGCTAAACAGTCCAGCCCGAGTAGCGGCCACATCAATAAACAAGCTGTTCTGTAATGAGGATCTGCTGGTAATCCAACTTCTAATACACCAGGTAAAGCTGACGTCTGATCTGTTGATCCAGTTGACATTGAGCAAAGAGTGTCAAAATGACTCCAATTTTGGCGTAATTGACGCGCGTCGAAATAATAAGTGGCCACGCGTGGCTTAGTTGAGGAACTTGGCTCTTCAGCGGATGTTTCTGAAATCGGACGTTTGATTAAGACAATCTTTACTAAGTGGTCGCCTATAGAAGCATTCAAGATAACGTCTAAATCCGGATAATCATCTTTTAATTTTTTTAATTCCTCGGGCAGCATAATAGAGGACACGTGCCTTAAAGTATCTAAAGTCTGCTTGTGTTGCCTGTGATCCTGTGCCGAGTTTTCCCAAGCTTCTGAGAAATCTTGCCACACTTGCTGCCACAGAGCGTTTCTGATCTTTTGGCTATGCAAATGCAGGCTTTGGAGATCATCTGCCATGGATTGTGACTCTTCGTTTTCTAATCTACGTCTTTTAACCGAAGTTTCTCCCATCTGCCTAGATTCTAAAGCTTGTTGGTAGCTTTTAAGAGCTGAATTTATGATGACATGAAGTTTTTCTTTGTCTTCGTTTGGAATCGCTGTAGCTAAATATTTTCGCCGACGAAGCATTTCTTGTGTGTCACTCTCTTGCGCTAATGTATCTTTGATTTGATTCACTAAAAAGGCTAATGTCTCAGGCGAAAATTGTCTTGTGACTAGCTTCTTATCTTGAGCATTAACTCCTTCTGTTTGCGTTTCATCTCCTACTAACATCGTTGTGAACATTTGTAATAAAGCTAAGGTATGATTAATAAGGGGATGCATAATTCTTTTATTTAATTTATGGTTGAAATTAATTTAAATTGATTATATGAATTTGGTTTCTTTAAATCAATTAGTGCTTTTAATATTCATTTTTTTAATAAAATTTGAATTTCAAACATCGGTGATCTTGTTTACCTTATGAATGTGCCCATTCTTCTTAATGAGTAATAAGAGATAAGAAGGACATTTGCATTCTACTTGAAGAGTTCCTTTTTGGACCTCTTAATATCTCCCCTTCTTGTAAATAAACTTCATTTCAGCATTGCATGTTTAGGACTATCCTTTTTTTGCTAAAACACCATCATAGTTTCGCTTCTTAATATTAAGGTTATAATTATTAAAGCAAATATATTTATTTAAATTACAATAAACACACATGATTTTAATTTTTAAAAATTAAATTTAATAATTTAATTATTTTGCAATTAAATTGTCAAATGATGGTTTATTCATCATAAACAAGCGTTCGATTAAAATTTTTATTTGCAATGTAAGCAATTATCCTCTATTTAATATTTAGGTATTCAAAAGATTGCTGATATGCACAATTTCACTCAATAAATTTTCTATGAGCCACTTTCAAGTTGCTATATTTTTAATTTCTGCTGCGATTTTGTTAGTTGGATTCGCGCAAAAAATGCGTATTCCTTATCCCACTGCCCTCATTATTGGCGGTGGAATAATGGGCTTTGTACCAGGTATCCATTCTTTCTTTTTTAATCCTAACTTAATTTTAGTATTAGTCTTACCGCCTATTTTATATTATGGCGCTTTTTGGGTATCTTATCATGAATTTAAAAAAAACATGCTGGAAATATTCTCTTTAGCTTTTGGACTTGTCATTGCCACTACCTTTATCGTTGCTATCGTTTTTAAATGGCTTTTTCCAGAAGTTTCCTGGGCACTTGCTTTTGTATTTGGTGCAATCATTTCTCCTCCCGACGCTATTTCAGCCGTTACTATTCTTAAACGGTTTTCCATTAGTCCACGTTTATTAGCTATTTTAGAAGGAGAAAGTTTAATCAATGATGCTTCTGCTCTTTTACTTTACAAAATAGGCGTCATCGCACTCTTATCAGGACATTTTTCTTGGTCAGAAACAAGTCTTGAATTCATCAAAATTGTGATGGGAGGCTTATTAGTAGGAATTGTAACAGGCTATGTTATTCAAAATTTTTCTAGCCGATTTTTGACTCCTGTTGCAGGAGTGATGTTTTCTTTTGCTATACCTTATATTATTTATCTTTTTGCCGATGGTATAGGTGTTTCTGGCGTTCTTGCTGTCGTGATTAATGGTTTAATACTTTCTCATGTATTTATTAAGCATCCCACCTCGTTTAGACGCGTCGTTTCAGTTATTGTATGGGATGTCTTCATCATTTCTTTGAACTGCTTTGTCTTTATTCTCATTGGCTTTCAATTGAGGGCCGCTCTGCAATACCTAACAATAATCCAAATGGGACAATATACGCTTTATGCCTTCATTATTACTCTCGTGATGATCGCTATCCGCATGATTTGGGTCTTTCTCATGTATAGTATTCACTATCTCTTTATCTATCGAGATGTTAAATCAACCGCTTATTATAAAGAAGTTTTACGAGAAGGAACAATTGTCGGCTGGGCTGGCATGCGAGGGATTATTTCCCTCACCATTGTCTTAGCACTTCCTATCGATTTACCGGGAGCAATAGATCGTAATATCATTGTCTTTATCACCTTCATGGTGATTTTATTTACTTTATTAATACCAGGACTTTCTCTAGCAAAAATAATTAAACTATTAAAAATTCAATATTTTCAAGATACTTCCTTAGAACAACGCTGCCGAGATAAGCTTCTAAAAATTGCTCAAAGAGAAATTGTGAGCTCTTCTGAATTAGAAGAAGAAGAAAAAAGCTTTCTATTAAATTATTTTAATACACGCAATCATTTATTTAGCAATTTATTTTCAATTCAAACCCATAAAATTGAAAGGCGCAGACTTGAAATCCTACAAAGCCAACGAAAATTTCTTTTACAGTTATACAAAAGAGGCGAAATCGACAATAAAACTTTAAAAATTTTAGAACTCGAATTAGATTCAGAAGAATCTTTATTCATTAAAATTATACAAGGTGAAATTTCTTAATTGTTTTATTTTCTAAGAAGCTATATCAACTAGATCTAGTTCTTCATTTTCAGTTATATACTTTTGTAATTCGGTCAACTTAAACTCTCCTTTTTTTGCACACTCATCGAAAATGTCCTGAGGAAGAGCTGCTAAAAATTTAGCAAAAGAAAGAAGGGGGGCATGTTTTAAGAGTAAACAAAATCTATTTACCCTTTCATGAAACTCTAAAAGTAACTTTGCATCAGGTGTCCCTCTCTTATTAGCATAAATTTGAATAAGAGTATCTCCTAAATCATGCATCGCATTAGCCACTAGAATCACTGTACTTAAGGGAAAAACCACATCCATAAATTTTTGTAAGTTTCCAGACGTATAATCATGACTGACTTCATAAGAAGGTCCCCACGATAAACCTGTTATAACAAGGGTCAGGACTTTAACTGCTGCGAATAATTTAGGTTGTACTTTGTAAGCTAAAGAAGCCAGCGTTCTTTTTCGAATGGCATCTATTCCTGAATCATAAAGCTGCGCATTGGTATTTACACACACATCATAAGAAAGTACTGTGTTACAACCTGTAATAACAGCGGCACCAATTCCACAAACGATATCATTAGAAGTGACCATTTCTATCGCTTTAAAAGCTGTGATTCCAATGAGCCCGAGTCTACCCGCAGTAAACACAGCACCGAACCCTTTTGCTAACCATCTTCCAGCTGTTCTCAAACAAGGTTCTTCTTCAGCTTCTTTGACCACGATAGGAAAAAAAAGTAATCTAAAAAATAGCAGAGCACTTCCTAAATCTGTCCTATCTTTCAAAGCATTTATTTGTTGAATAAATTCTTGTTGTTGTTCCTTTGGTACTTCTAAAAGTAATTTAAAATTATCATTCATTCGTTTTATGATAAAATCTTTTACATTTTGTAATTTTTTCTCAAAAGAAGATTGAGTCGCTTTTTTACGTAATCCATCAAAAGTTAAGAACAAAGAATAACTAGGAAAACATGAATTAGATGTAATAGTTAAAATGGCATAACTTAAATTGTTGTTATTAAAAACATAAACTAAATAACCTAAAGCAAGTTGTGAAGTCACTCCAAAAAAAACAGAAGCCACTTTTAAAGAGACATTGACACATGTGGAGTTATATGTTTTATCTTCTCGCTTCATGAGCTTTTGTTCTGAAGATAAAGGAGCCAGCTCTGTATCAATCATCTTTAAAAGCGCCCAAGAATTTAAAGAAGAATAGGCCACTATATTACAAGAAAGCATGCTATAGCCCAAACCATTGTGCCCAGCAAAATCGAGCGAAATTAAAGCATAAGGTACAGTTCCTGTACTTGCCCAACCCACTACAAGGATTTTAGCAGCAATTTTTGAGGCTTTACCACATTGCGTATCTTCTATAGGAAGTTTCATTACTAAGCGGTTGGAAATATAGGAGTTAATTCCGCTATTTCCAAGTGGCATGCGCCCATCTTCTAATAAATAATGTCGCTCTGTAAGATCTATTTTTGTAATAGTCAAAACAACCTGCTTTTTATTAAATAATTTTTAAATTATGTCTTTCTCACTACATACACAATATAAGGCGAATGATATTTTTCTGATTTCCAAGTATAATGTTCCCCTTCTTTACCAATAGGAAAATGAGTTTCCAAAACCTCAAAACCATTGTCTTCTAATAAACTGACATAATCTTTATACGTCCAATTATAATCATAAAACACTACATTAACACCTTTGATATGAAGCTTAACCGGACTTCCGCTCTTCGGATTATAATTTTCCGGAAAATCCGTCTCATAAGAGATCCACTTTCTTCGTGGCGAATGCATTTCTTCACTACCTGTGACAGCAATAAAAATACCGCCTTTCTTGAGCACACGATGGATTTCTTTAAAAAGAACAGCCATTTCTTGTTTAGTAGGAACCACTAAAAGAACATGGCTAGAAAAAACAAGATCATAAGATTCATCAATAGCCGGAATTTTGCTGTTCTCAATGAAGCAATAATGCGTTTTGTTATCCAGTTTGCAGGCTTCTTTTAAAAATTTTTGACTAATATCTACCCCAATGACATCTAAACCTAAAGACTTTAAAAAACGAGTAGATCGTCCTGCTCCACACCCATAATCTAATGTTTTAGTTCCTTTGACATACTTTTGGATGAGTTGAGGAACATCACGAAAAGACAGCCAGCTGGTGCCTTCAATTTCAAATTTGGCGTATTTAGAAACATTTTCTTGCTGATCATTTATTTCATTGATTTCCGAATAAGTTAAATCAGCTCCATATAATTTAACAAAAATCATTAAAAATAAAGACAAACAATAAATTTTTCTCATATACATCCTTTATGTTATTGATTTAAAATCATATTACTAATCTTTCAACAATTGATGAGATTAATAATAAATTAAAAACTGATATTTAAATATCTTACGAAGAAGTTAAGACAGCTAAAAAGATCCAAATATGCAGAGGTTCTGAATGTTAGAATTATGCTCTTTTACATCAGTTTTTTACGTTATTAACCATCTATCATATAAATTTTCAAAGAAAAATCAAGAAAAATCATGAATTTGAAACTGAAATTATTGTTTTTAGCTGTTGAAAAAAGTGAAAAATTTAATAAAGACATACATTATTCACTGATGATTTCGACGTCAAAGATAGAGAGTTGCTGACGCGACAGTTTTTTATAAGCGAGGTCGGGATGAACGTAAATTTTTCTTCGCTCTCCTACTTGCATACCTGTTACACCACGGCAAAATCCGGCAATGGTTTCACTTAACTTAATTTTGAGAGGTTGATTGTCTTCTCTTGTATCGCGAATCACTCTCTGATTGAGGTTTGTTTCAGTAAAGTGTAGAAAAGCAAGTGAATCCCTATCCACAGGGCTGCCTTCTCCTTTTTGGAGAATTTCATAGTAAAGCTTTCCCTTTTGGACTTCGATAACGTTAGCTTTGTGAGCTAAATTCGCCAAAAATTGTTCAGCTGCTTGTAAATTTTGACTCATTTCCTCTTCTATCATCTTACACTTAAAGTCAAACAAAGCAAGTTGACAAGTCTCGAGAGACTTTAAAGGTTCTTCTTTCCTTTCAATTTTTCTCACTGTGTCAAATACAATCTCTAAATCATAATGATGGTCATATTGATGAAGCGTATCGACAAGTAAATGTGCAACGTTTTCTGAGATTTGCTTAATTTCTTCTTGAGTGAAAAAAGCAGGTTTTTCTTCTTCTTGAAAAAATTTAGCCACTGAGTAAGAAAGGAGTAACACCGCAGTCGCTATCACAAAGGCTATGCTTAAGATTTTAATTTTATGCATATTTCAAGAAGACAATTGAGTTAAAATGAGTTCTAAGAAATTGTCTGCATTATAGATATCCACTAATTTTTGGTAATCACTTTCATATTGCGCTTTTAACGCTTGCGTTTCAGAATCATCTATAAAGCCTGCACACCTGAAGTCTCCTATCGGGCATAAAGCATCTTTATTCACTAATGCCAACGGTTTATAAGTTTCGTTTAAAACATTCAACTCTTCAATCGTAGATTGTATGTTGACTGGTTGCTCTAATCCCTCCATCGATTCCTTTCTTTGCAGACCGACATGAAAATAACCTTGCCTATTCTTCATTTTTCCCGTTAGTCCGTCCAAATGATAAGGTGCTCGATATAAAGCTTGAATCAAAAGTTGATTTCTCTTTTCACAGGCTAAGCTATTAGTTTTGCCATAACCAAGTAATAGGCCTAAGCAAGCAATAAACCCCTTCTTTTTGCTATAAAGCTGGTTCAATTTACCTGAGCAAACAACATCTAAAATTTCCTGAACAGTGGTGGCGGAACCAAAGCATTCTTGAAAAATAGGTAAATGCTGCGTAATGACTTGTTGACAGCTTTTTTTGTTGATAAGCGTAAAACCAAAATGAGTAGGATCAGAAGGTTTGGATTTTATTAAACAAAAATGATGAGAAGGAAATAAATGCGCGTACTTTTGCCAAGTTTGCCATCCCCAAAAATCAATGATGAGATGCATTTGCCGATACCCACTTGAACTCGTATCCACAAAACTCCAGTAATGGCCGCCAATACCCATTGGTTTAGAACCAAATAAAGTATAGGCAAAAGCATTATCACAAAAACAACAATGAAAAAACTCCTCTAAAATAGACAGATCCTTGACATCAATCAATTTCATTTTTTCATGAATGAAATCCGATACAGAAACTCCTTGCCGCAGCCGTTCTTCACTAGCCCATGAAGCCTCTAAGAAAATTATAAAAATAAAAAAAATATGAATTATTTTTAATTTCATTTGTTTTTAATTTTTTAAATAAATTCACTCTAAACTTTATTTGATTAAATTACTATTAAATAATCAAACAAAGCTTAGAATGTATACACAAACAACTTCAAAAAAACCGATTTTTGAAGTTGTTTGTGTATATCTGAAAATTCCTAGCTCTATTATCTTCTTTGCCTTTTCCAATCATCAGGAGAATGACCACAATCTTCGCAAAAATAAGTAAAAGTATTGTAGCATCCACATATTGTCCCATCCTCAAATTCATACTGACAATACCAAGATTGGGGGTGTGCGGTTCTGTAATGAATGCCTTTAGCATCCGCTTTAAGAGACTGAACAGGCATTAATCCTTTTGGCGTTTGCACAAATATCTGATTATCAGAAAAATAGATTTGAGAGGGGTGAACATAGACTTTTTGTATGATCGTCTCAACAGATGGCTGCTCCTCTATGATTTGCGCAGGAGCGAGATCCAATTCCTTTCCATCACTAGTTGCAAAAGACACACAAGCAAAAGTAGATAATAAAACAGTAAATAATTGACGCATAAATTTAGCCTCCTTTAGTTGGATGAGCTTTTAGATATTCAACTTTTTCAAAAATTTAATTTGCAGCAATCTCAAAAAAAAAACTTAAACTTCAGATGGTTTTTAAGCAAGCCAAAAAAGTTTTTAATTTTAATTTTTGTGGAGGAATTTAATATGATTTGATAAATTTAAAGAGTTTAAATAAAGGAAGATTTATGTTTTTTATCTATAGTACAAAACCTATTGTTTTGGCGACTATTCCGCTTACTTCACCCTGCCCTACATGCCCACATGAATGGCGCTATCTCACTATTTACAAAAAATATTTTAGATTTTTTTTCATTCCTTTGGTGCCTTTAAGAAAAAAAGCTGTTGTGACATGTCCTGGATGCGGCAATGAGCAATCAAAAAGACAATTTATCAAAGCACGAGAAGAATCGGAAAGAAAAAATATTGCCCAGCATCTTCAAAAGCTTATGAAGCAAACGAAGGCTCCCAAGTATCCTTTAATCATTTTTTCTCTTTTGGTAATGGTTATTGGCGGATTAATGATCTCTGGATCTATCCAGAATCGAGAACAAGGCAAAAAAATTCAGGCTTTTATGGAAAATCCACACGAAAATGTGGCTTTGCTAGCTAAAATTAAGGATGAGGAATATCCCTATCAAGTGTTTTTGATTTCTAAAATAGAAGATCAATTAGTGGCTTGGCAGTGGAAATATGCTTATCAAGCTTTTACACCTGCCTATACAGCTCTAAAGTCTTTGAATCAAAAGCTTTCTACTACTTTTTTAGAAGAACATTTTGTAGATCCTATTTCTGTGGATAAAGATGACTTACAACACCTCGATATTGTGCGTCTTGAATCTATATCCACATCCCTTTCAAGTAATACCAAATAAACGTCCTCCTCTGTGCTCTCTGTGGCTCTGTGGTAAAATAATAAGATTAACCACAGAGCCACAGAGAACACAGAGGAAAGATCATTAGATTACACTTTAGTTTGAAATAACGTTAAAATAGTGCGACTAATAGTTTTTATTTCGCCACTCCAAGCGATCATCCAAAATAGAAGCACAAACTTATGAGTGGATGGATCCACAATAACTTTAACCGGCTTGACCACCTCTTCTATTTCTTCTGCATCTGCAGGTGGTTCGATTGGACAATTATCAGCTAACACTTGCTGCGCCCTTTTACTCGCCTCTTTCGCTCGGCGCAACAAATCGCGCGTGTCATGATTTAGCTGTTGTTGATCTGCTAATGAAACATCGTAAGCGGCTGATAATGTTTCGAGTTTTTTTTCTGTTGCTTGAGACTTGTCATCCAATTCTTCAAAATCCGCTGTAAGTTGCTTTTTCCCTTCTTTAATCTGTTTTTGGTCATCAGCGATTCGTTTTTGATCAGCAGCTATTCGATCATAATCAGCCTTTAATTGTCCATAATCTGCTGCAATTTGTGTATAGTTAGCATTTACTTGCTGATAAGCATCTTTCATTTGCTTATAATCATCGGTCATTTGCTTGTAATCAGTTTCTATTTGCTTGTAATCAGTTCCTACTTGCTTATAAGCATCCGCGATTTGCTTGTAATCAGCTTTTATTTGTCTAAAATCTTGTAGAAGAGCTTGTTGATCTTTGGCAACCTGTTCAGATTCTTTTAAAAGCTTCTGTTGAGTGGCTTTTATTTGCTGTTTATCAGCATTTATTTGCTTAAATTCTTGTAAAAGAGTAGTTTGCGCTGTAGTAATTTGAGTCAGTTGAGCATTCATGGCTGCTGTGCGTTTGCGGAAAGCCTCTTGAGCAGTTGCTAGTTGTTTAAGCTCTTCACCTTCTTGAACAAAAGCTTTTTGTAGTTTCTCTTGTTCAACATCCATTTGCCCAAAATCAGCTTCTATCTCTTGAAATTGTTTTTCAAGATCAGCTTGAGTAAGCGCAACTTGTTCTTGGTCTGCAGCATCTAAATCTGTCATTGATTGTTCTAATTCAAGGAGATGTGTTCGATCTAATGTAGGTCGAGACTGCTTGTCCTCTCTTCTGGCAAATGTAGCTCGTCTTTCACGCTCATCCACTTCCACTTCTTTTATTTCTTTATCAAGTTCTTTAATACCAGCTTTTATGGCTTCAAGCTGCGGCATGCAGGTGGCAATAAAAGCATCTCCTTGTTTGATACTTCTTTGCAAAAGCTGTGCTTCTTCTGTAAGAAGGGTGACTTCTTTATGTAAGAGCTGCGTTTGCTCTTGCTCTAAAATGAATCGAGAAGCCAATAAAGAACGCTTTTCTTTTTCTAAGTGTTGAGGATTATAATTTAAGAAAAAGCGCGTGACTATGTCTCGTATTTGACGATTACTTGAATTTGGCGCAACCGACAGAGAATGAGTACTTTGTTGTCGCAAAAACGCCACAGCTTGACCAAGTACTTGATCAACTTTTTTGAAAGAAATGCCAGAAAGTGTCATATAAACCTCTCTATTAATCAGTTTAAAGCTAATCTCATCATATGAGGTGAGCCTGGTTTAAAGCAATTTTTATTTAACGGCTTTGGTAGCTATTAAAACGATATTTATAAAGGTTGAAAGGAGAGCATAGCCTCTTAAGGAGTTGTTAAATGCGTTTGAATGCTCAATTGATTGCATTTTTGCTTCAACTTTTCCAAGAATTTCCTTTTTGGCTGCTGCCGACATATTCAATGAATTTAATAGCTGGATGACCAAGCCCCTCACTTGTTGCTTGTTTTGGAAATCCGCGCTACTCAGTTGCTGTATGCTTTGTTCTACAACTTCTAGAGCTTTGGATTTAAGAGTTAAAGCTTTTGATAGCTCATCAATATCTTGCATTAAGTTTTGTAATGTTCGTTCCCACTCTTTTTCCAGTTTTTTGAACTCCGCATTTTTTTTAGCAAGATCGTCATGCTTATCAATAATTTTACCTGTCTCATCTACTAAATCATCATGTTTTTTAGTTAAGAAATTTTGAATACGCGTGAGCCTTGCAACGTCTTCTTTGAGTTGGGCAGTTTCCTCTGCTAAAGCTTGATTAGTTTGATCTAATTCAACTTTTTCTTGTACAAGTTGATCTCTTTCTGCTGCTAAGTGCCCTTGAGCAAGCTCAGCTTGAATTTGTGCTTGTATAGCTTGCATTCTTTCATCCACAGCTTGTGCTTTTTCTGCGACAGCTCTATCTTTATCTTGCAAAGCTTGATCTTTTTCGAGTGTTAATTGGGCCTTCTCTTGTGTGAGTTGATCTCTTTCTGCCGTCAGTCTTCTATTTGTTTGAGTTAATTGATTTTTTGTTTGTTCTAATTGATTATTTGTTGCAGTGAGTCTTTCATTTTCTTGTTTAGCATGATTCTTTTCTTGTTTTAAAAGCTTATTCGCTTCAACTAAGCTTTTAACTTTCTGCTCTAATTGTCTTTGTTTTGCTGTGGTTTGCGTATGAGCGCGCGCTACTTGTTTTCCTTGCCTACATTGTTGAGTTAACTGACCATTGGTTAGCTTTACTTGTTGGAGTTGTTGAGCTAATTGATTCTTTTCTTTTGTTAAAAGACGATTTTGCGCTTCCAACGCCTCTACTTCTCGTCTTCGAGCTTGTTGAGCCATCTCTATTTTTTCTTTAAGAAACTGCTTCTCTCTAATCGCCAAATCCTTTGTTTCAAAGCTTTTCAACACTGAAAAGGTTTGTTCTTTTTTAAATTTCTTTTCAGCTTCTTCTAGCTCTTCTTGGAGTTCAATGCACAATTTTTGCATTTCTTGGTATCTTTCTTCTTGCTTTTCAAGTCGACTTCTTGCCTGAACATTACTTTGTCTTAATAGAGCGCAGGCATGTTCAGTTATACTATTGTGCTTTTCCAATTTTGCACAAATAGCACGTAATTCTTGACACTCCAGATCTAATTTGTCATAACTATCAAACGCTGTTGTTGCAAGAAGTTGCACTTCTTTTAAACTCTCTTCTTGCAACGCTAACTTTGCTTTTAAAGCTTTGTGTTCTTCCGCTTGTTTGTCATATGCCGTAGCATCAACAAGTATAGACCGTATAGACTGCATAGATTGTGTAGGCTGTGTAGGCGGTTGTGTAGGCTGTACAGAATACCAGTTTGATTCTAGATCCTCTAGCTGTGACCCATAGGATGGCATAATAGTAACATCAGTATTCATGAATTCTTCTCCTTTTTTAACTTTTTAGAAAAACCACGTTTTACTTAATCATCATCTTATGTATTCAATTCTTTTTTATCTAATTAAAAGAAAGATTATCTGTTTTATCAGCAGCATAATACATGTCAAATATTTTACATACAAAATAAGCTACTGTCTCTGTTATGCGTCCATTCGCATAGTCTATATTCTCCTTTTAAAATGGCTCATGCCCATGACAATGATGCGCGAAAATATCCTAGCAAAATTGCATCTAGAAGAATAAAAATTTTACTTTTCAACTAATTCTCGTTTTTTCATACTGCTTCATATTGCCTATTTCTCTTCCACAACTTATGAAGGAGTTTAAAATGCAACGATTATTGTTTTGTTTTTTGGCTTTAAATATATTGTGGACAGGTTCTAGCCTGAATGCTGAAGAACCTAAATTGAGCCATCAAATTCTAGATAAATGTCAACATTCTCAAGGGGATTGTTACCGTTTAGTGAGATTTAAAGCAGAGCATTTTCCTAGCCATACTCCGCTTCACTTTGTTGTGAAATTGATGAATGATACGATTACGGAAGATAGACAAGTGGTGATTAACGACGAAGGTCGCGTAATTGATATCGATCTGCAACAAGAATGGTATTTAGGTCTTGGCAAATTTTTCAATGGCGAACCTATCAAATGCATGCTCTTTACAGATAATAAAGAGGTATTTGCTTCAACTAGAATGATCCCTTATCCGATCGAGAAAAAAGATGAAGCAGGACACGAGCTTTCGCTCGAATTGATCACACCTGATGGAGAGCATTTTCGTGTAAAAGCAACTGGTTTTGAACCTTCCGAAAAGCTCATGCTCTATTCGACTTCAGAATCTGAAAAGCTTCACCATCCCATCATCGCTTCACCAGAAGGTGAAATTGTATCCATGATTTCGCCGGCTGTCATAGGTAAAAAATCTGGAAAAGCTTCTTTAGAGCTTAAGGGAAAAACAACAAACCAGCTTAAAGTGAATTATGAATGGGGCTGGAAGCCAAATATTAACAGTAAACTGAATATTTAATATTTATGATGGGTTCGACATTGTTGCATCAATCCAAGGCTGGTGTGGACGGGTGGACGACGTGGACTTTGTGGACAATGTGGACCTCGTGGACATAAGGCAAAGTTTAATTAATTGATTCACTAAATTTTATGTCCACGAAGTCCACATTGTCCACGAAGTCCACCAGTCTACACCAGCCTTGGATTTATGCAACAATGTCCTAGGGCTCTAATATTTCTAAGACACACCCGGTGATGTAAAGATTGCAGACGCAATTCTCAAACATTGGTAAGCAGAACTTTTTCATTTCTTGAATATAAAATGAAAAAAGGCCTTCTCATTTAATTGGAATTCTCTTTCTCTTTTTCAAGGATAGCCAATGCTTCTTCATATGTTTCTTCGAAGGTATTTTTGTATTTGTATATATTGTTTGGATCTGTGGTGCTATAAACAAACCCAAATTTGTCAACAGTAATCGAATCAAGAATAGGATCAAAAAACAAACTTCCATCTTTAGCAAATTGGAAAATCGTAATATATAAATTATCAATTGTAAAAGGATGTATTTTCAAATAAGAACGTAAAGCCTCATCATTATTAATATCTTTTAAATATTCCTGTACACAATCCACTATAACACGTCTTCCTTCTTCGATTGTCATAGGATCTCCTAATCGATCAAATCCAACGCTCATAAGCCATATTCCTTCTTTTGATGCTCCACCAATAGCAGAAATAGACATATGATATTTCTTTTCTAATCGCTTACCTGTTTCAATAATTCTTCGATGAGATAAAGTATCTGCTGGCGAGCCATGGCTGCCATAAGCAATCCAAGCAATTACACAAGCGATAAAAATCAGAAAAGGTGTAAATTTTCTCATTCATACCGCCTTTGAAAATTACGACAATAACCTCTCGCTTTTAGAATATAAGACGGGCTAGTACAAGTATGATCCAACAAAGAGGCTGATGGTGATGGTGATACAAATTCAATATTAGCTCTATTTTTGTGCATCCCAAGAGGATCCGAACAAGGCACAATATCTCGACTCACTAAATGCAACACACTTTCACACAAGTAACCTTCTATGAATTGTGCTGGAGCAATCGCTAAAACAGTGATACGTTCTCGTAAATGAGGCGGATAAGTTAAAAGCGCATTTCGTAAATCAATGGCCCCTCGACTATGTGTTTCAAAAAAGATACGTCCATTAGGATTAGCTAAAAAGAAGTTGTTCCACACTTGGTGTATGAGCTGGACGGCTTCTGTCGCTATGCCAAGTTTTCCCGCTGCAGCACGCACGAGATCCCACCTGAATCCATATGAGGCCGCATGTACTCCTACAAAATTGCGATCTGCTAGTTGAGCCATATGAAGAAGATTCGTTTGAAAATCTTGATAATTATTCATGATACCATTACTGCCCATATATAACAATCCCGGTGTTTCAGGGAAATGATAAGGGGTACTCGTCTCAGGATTGATCAAGTTCATCTCATTTAAGTTGTAAATTCCAGAACGTTCAAAATTACCTATGTTAGGTAGCAGAAGAAAATCTTCTAATTCAAAACGGTTACAATGATCCTCAATTGAACGATGACTTCCCATAAATTTTTCAAAAGGTAAAATGCTCACACATTGGTTACTTAGAAAGCTTCCTATTAAAAACCCTGTTAATGAAAATGCAGCTAAGTTAAAACCTCCTGCTGATGCGGGTGGTTCCTCTTGATGGAGTTGATTGAGAGCAAGACTAGGCGAAGCAACTACACTGAGTAAACCAAACTGATCAAAATAGCGCAGCGGACTGTTATGCACATAGGCATAAAGGTTGGGTCCGTCTGCTAATCCCGCCGGATCAGGCGTGATCCAGCGCCCCAATTGTGGATCGTAATAACGCAATCCAAAGGCCATGAAACCCGTTTCTAAGTCTAGACGCTTACCTGCATACTGCCAAGGATTATGGACTGCAGAGGTAGTGATGACTTGCCCGTCTGGTGTCAGGACTTCAGTTTCACCAAAGACCGTATAACGATAGCGTTCTACTACTTGGCCTTGCTCATCCATTAAACAAATAACGTTGCCAGATACGTCATGCAAGGGCACATAGAGCTTGTTTTTTAACTCCATTGCAACCATCGGACTGTGCCTTGTGTGATCCATGAGCCGCAATTCGTGGAATCCCCCTTGCTTCCAACTTCCTACTTCTTCTTGCCCTTGATACACAAAACATTCAGGTTCTTGTCCATGCTGACGCTTAATCAAACGACGATTAAAAGCGTCATAGTAATAACCAACTGTCATTCCCTCTTTGGTGACAGCCACAAGGCGGTCCAATGCGTCATAGGTGTAGAGGGTGGTTTTTCCTGCTTTGACATGCAACTTCAAATTACCGTTTACATCATATTCGAAACTCTCTTGTCCTTTACGTTCAAGTTGATGAAGATCATTATACGTATGCTCTTCTCCATCTTTTGTTAAGCGATTGGATAAAGAATCAAAGCCATAGGCATGATGAGCATGACCTATTTCCTCTTTAATTTGATACAAATCATCATAGTCAAAGGTGTAACTCACACCTTGCGTCTCCAGTTGCCGCAAATTGCCTGCGGCGTCATAGCCTCCTTTTAATGGGACTTGCTGTTGAAAATTTGCCGATTCTAGCGAAATACATCTTCCTAAAGCATCATACTGAGCCTCTAAATAACCGTTATTTCCGGGTAGTTGCACCTGTGTAGCTTGTCCACTTAAATTATAAGCCGTTTTATGATAAGCATAGAGGTTTTTTTCTGCTTTATGACGATGAATGGATTTAAGATGCACTGCATCATATTGATATTCTACTTGCGTTTGATCCGGCAAAGTGATTTGTCGCACGCGCCCGAGGGGATCATAAGTGTAGTGCAGAGCTAACCCATGTGCCAACACTTCTGTTTTTAGTTGTCCCAAGGAATCATACTCTCGTTTTGTCACCAGGGCTGTTAGCTCATCTCGTACTTCTATGACTTGATCGCGCTCATCGTACGTATAAGTATAAGCAACTGTGCCATCAGAAGATTTGAGAGTTTTGAGTCGTCCCATGGTATCATAGGCATGCTCTAATATCACTCCATTTGGTTTTTCAAGTTGAAATTTTTGCCCATATGCATTGTAAGAGGTGCGCGTGATTTTTTGCTTGTGCGTGTTCGCTGCTTCTGTCAATTTCTTAATTTGATGCACAGCATCATATTCAAAATGCGTTTCAATCTTGCGTTGGCTTTTTCCTTGCTCTATGATGTGATCTTCTACGCAACAAAGATTACCACAAAAATCATAATACTTTTGCTGGCAAGATAAGCTCACACCAAAAGGATCACAACGTGTGATTTCCACTAAACGATTCGCTGCGTCATACGTATCAATCGTTTGATAACCTAAAGGATCTGTTGTAATGGTCTGCAAAACGCGTTGTCCATTCGCATTCATAAAGTTTGTGTTATAGGTAATGTAAGTCGTTTGTCCAAGGCCATTTGTGATACTAGTCGGTTGTTTATGTGAGTTATAAGTTGTGACTGTGGTTTGTTCTCCTTTTTGCTCTAGCGTGCGATTTCCATAACCATCATATGCATAATGGGCAAATTCAAGTAGAACGCCCTCACTAGTTTGTAATTTTTCATCTATCACACGATCTAAAAGATCATATTCTTTGATGGTAGAACGATACTCATAGGGATGCTCTCCAAACCATTCGCGTTCCTCACGTACCCTTCCCATTTCATCATAGAGATATTGTTTACGCCGATTTTCCTGCGTAGTGCTTTCTAGACGTCCTGCCGCATCATAATGATAAGTCGTGATGACACCTGCAGCATCAGTAGTTTTCGTTAAATGCAAGGCATCATAAGTATGTTGAATTCGTTTTAATTCTTTGCCTTTAGCATCATAATAAATTTCCGCCGTGATGCGTCCTTGAGGATCACGTTGATAAAGAATCGCTGTTCCATCTTTAGCTATTTTGTGCATAAGTGGACCATCGATACGGTAAATAAAACTCTCTGTCGTCCCGTCCGGATATAAAATTTTCACGGGTTTTCCATGAATGTTATATTCCATATGCGTTCTTTGTCCTTTTGCATCCATGACACAAATCGGATAACCCGCAATGTCATAAGCTTTAGCTATCACAGGGCAACCTAGTTGACGGTGCTCATTAACAACAGCAGGATAAAGAATCGTTTGAACACGTCCAAACTCATCAAATGTTTGCTGAGTTCCTTGACCATAAGGATTGATCGTCTCCTCACATTGACCTAAATAATTATATTTATATTTCGTCACAAACTGTTGTTTATCATCGTGGATTTCCTTTTGGCAAATGAGACGATTAGCAAAGTCATACGTGTTTTCTATAGAAAAATCGGCATAGGAAGCTCTTTGATAGACTAAATTGTCATATGCGTCATATCTTTTCTCGATGTAATTGCCTAAAGCATCTGTTTCTTCAATGACATTTCCGTGTGCATCGTATTTCCACGTGAGCGTATAAGAAGATTTAGAATTATTAGCATGGTACACCTCTTTCTGTTTTAAAAGCCCATGAAGAGTGTACTCCATCTTAACTCGGTTTAACACTTTCTCTTGTCCATTCTCCAAATAGCGCTCTTCTACCTCTTCAGGAAGCCCAACAGGTGCCATTTTACGTGGCTTAATATAGACAAGCTGTCTCTCTGTAACGCCTGTTAAATCATTTTTGTCTTGGCCATGCCCATTATCATGAATCTTTTGAATGAGCATGTCATCTTGATCATAAAGATAAAATTCGCGCAGTTGAATTTGCCCATCATAACAGGTTCTTTTAGCCTTAACATGATTCGTGCCTGTGACATAATCATATTCGATCTTGATTCCACTACTATGCGTTTCACTCAACAGTAAATTCAATCCATCTTGTGAATAAGTGTAGGCTTTATATTCGACTTCACATCCATTTTTAAGAGGCATTTGATTGCCATCCAATTGCAAAGGAACTGCCGGTAATCCTGTCAATTTCCCATATAAAGTGCTTAGAACAACATTTCCAAAATTATCATATTCAAAACAGTGCGCATAATAAGGATTGCCATCCCCATCTTCGAGAATTTTAGCGATTAAATTGCCCTCTTGGTTATCCTTACCCCAAATAAATTTTTCTTTAGAATAACGCTGATCTTCTTTGGTGTAACGCGAAATAGAAACTAAACGGTGTTGACTATCATAGGTGTATTTTGTGCGGCAATCATAAGCATCATACACATTGGTATAGCCATCTAATATCTCTTTACGCCCCTCTTTTTCTCTGGTATGATAATGATAATCAAAAGAGTGTGTCGTAATGAGTTCATTATTTGTTCCAACAGGCGCATTAAGCCTTTTGACACGATCAAGACGTAGATCATCTTTATCTAAAGAAACGCTCCCCGTTTTTTTATTTAAATGATTTGAGCCTTCATGATAGTAGTCAATTTGCGTCATCAGCCGATCTTTTCGCTTAATGGAAACTAAATTTAGCTCTTTGCTTGAGGCTTTTTCTTCATAACCATAAAATTCCGGAATGGCATGATCAGATTCCACTGATTTTAAATAGACTTGCTCGATATGAGACTCATTTCGACTATGAAAATCTCGCTGCTTAATCGTAAAATGATGATTAAACACGTGATATTTCACTTGCCGACCATCACTAGCTGTTAGTTGTATGTATTTTTTTGCATGTTCTTTTGTTAAATCAAAATGGCTATAAGGAAGATGAGTTTGACTATGTTGAACTTTAATGCGAGAAGGGGTTTTTGTTTCTTTATCAAAAGTGTAATCGTAAAGCGCATGATTAATTTTTTCTTCTTTTTGTTGAACAAAACAGCTCCACCCATCTTCTGTTAAGCGATCTAAATATCTAAAGGTACGTTGAGTTCCAGCTCCATCAGTTACAACAGTTTTTTTCTTGTGTGGATAATACACCACTCGTTGATTTTTGATACTTGTCTGTCCATTTAAACGCCCGGCGCCATTGGTAAATCCTTTTGGCACCACTAGCTCAAAAGGCACTTCCTCTTTCTTAAGCGTATTCTTTTCTTTGGGATGCTGATAATCAAGCTGCGCACTACTTTGTTGTCGCAATCCAATAATCAAAACGCTGTTGTTTTTGTAAAGAGTGTCTCCTAATAGCATGTGGCCTGCATGATTGCTCGACCAATACGTATCAAAATTACCCCTTGAAAAATTACTATAACGACGCACCATTGCTAAAGGTTCAGGACCCGGCATGACAATATCAATAGCAGATTGCGAAAATTCGCCGGAAATGGCGCAAACAGACCCATTCACTAAACTGGAAGGCAACCCCTCTGTAGCAGTGACTTCAGGAGCTATTTCATAATCAGACGGCACTTCTGCATAAAGACATAATGCCCACAAACAATAGACAAGCCAAACACTCAGTCGTTTCATAGTCAACCAACCATTTAGTTACATCGATTGGCTGACATTATGATCCGTAAAAACTATTTGTCAATTAATTTTTTTAATAAACTTTATAGCTCAAGAAAAAGGCGGTGGTGGCTTCTTATGAGAAGGTATCTCTTTAGTGAGTTTTTTTTGTTTTTGTTCGATGAAAGTGGTCAAAAGTAAAAGCACTCCAATAGATAGAAAGGTGGCAATCCGCTTTAACACGGACATTTCCCATACTTCTATCAAAAGAAGACGAAGAATAACCATTCCAATTAATACGAGACCACTTTTTTTGATTGGATTATTTTTGCCAAAAATGAATGCTAAGACTCCGATGAGCGTATAGATAATGAGTGCCAATCCCCTTGCAGTATCTTCAGAGGCGATTATATCATGACACACATGCCAAATGATCACGAGTAAATAAATGCCTGCTAGACTAAATAAAACAGGAGAAACAGAGAAATCTTTATGAATTTTAGATTCTCGCAATACCCATGCAGAAGAAGCTGTTGACACTGCAGCTAGAATTAAAATCCAAAAAGTGGCACTTTTCATCTCTATTTGCTCATCCAAGAGAATATTTAATGAAAAGACAATAGAAATGATAAATCCTAGTGCGACCCATTGGGCAGCAATAGGTGCTTTTAAAATAAAATACGTAAATAAAACAGCTAACCATACCTCTGCAAAAAGCATGGCTTGCTGAGATGGACCTGTAAAAGCAAGAGTTGTTGCAAAGAAAAAACAAAGTCCCGTAAAGACAGCTAATATCCAGATAAGGGCTTTCTGTGCATGAGAAAATTGTGTTCTTTTAGATAAAAAATAGAGTGCAAGCAGGCTAATGCCTCCTAAAACAGCTAAACTCTCGCTTCTTAAAAAGAGTGGAAAACGATCGTAAACGATAGCAAGAGTACTGACACAGGTGATCATTATCATGTAAAGACCTTCCGGCAAAGTGATTTCCCATTTTGAATCACCACGTAAAACTCCTAAAATCCAAGGTAAAACAAATAGCAGAAAGAAAAACGCTGTAAAGCTAAGAAGAGCGAGGAATTGCCCTTCGGAAGAGGCTGTGACTTGATAAAACATGGTGGAGGCGCAACTCACAAAGAAGGGACCGCTCCAACCTTGAAAGATTAAAGCGAGTAATGCCGCTATATCGATCAAAGCGATATAGGACATTAAACCCACATAGCTAGGTTCTATATCAATGAATAAAGGAACCAACATAGCTAAAACTGTGGAAAAAAAAGCAAGCGCCTTGTTTTTGAAATGCCACGCAATAAAAGAGACCACAAGGATAGCTAAAACCATCAACACTGCTGTAGTCAAAGGAGAAATGAGCTGATAATTAACTCTCGCTACCCATAATGTTAAGATGGCTCCTATCGATCCTAAAATGGTTAAAATTTCCCCACGCGTTTCTTTGCGCGGCATTAAATAAATGCCGGCTCCCATCACACCTAAGCTCATAAGTAAACATAAGACACATCTCGTCAAATCACTAAACCAATCATGCATCACAGCATAACCTAGAAACCATCCTAGACTCATTAAAATCAAGAAAACACCTAACTTAGCAGGCCAATTTTCAATGACCAGATTAAAAAGAAGATCTCTTTGAACATGATTTTTAGAATTTTCTTTGGGTGGTTTTGGAGGAGGATGCACCACAGATTTGGGAGGCAGTGGCGGGGTCGCGTAGGGAGCTCGAAGCGCATGGACTTGTTCTTCAAGATCACTGATGCGCTTTTCTAGAGATTTAAATCTATCTTCAGAACTTTCCATAGATTTGACTCATAAGATGAACATAAAAGGTGAATTAAGCAATTAATATGGAATAAAACGGATTAATTTGGAACTCTGAAAAATAGACGAATAGGAATTTACAAACACTATTTCATCTGAATGGGTAATACGCGAAGCGTTTGGAGCGCGAAAGCCCTCCTTCGCCCTCATACGGGACGATTTTTCCAACACATTCCTAAAAAAGCGAAAGAGGATTTTCGCACTCCTGAGTAACTAAACATTGTTATTAGCTCGCTCTTTTAAAGTGTTTTTTAGTAATTGATCAGAGCGTGCTTAAAAAGACTGGTTTTATCTGTGCGGTAGCACTATCACTGCATTAGCCCAGACCGAGCGCGTTTAGCGCTCGTTCTGGGTAAATAATGCCATTTGATTAGCACTGCGGTTAGCA
>JASBUW010000202.1 GCA_030147755.1 Parachlamydiaceae bacterium | reverse complement strand
TTTCATGAGCACTGCGGTTAGCAGTGCAACTATTCAGAGTCCGTGTAGCACTGCTAACCGCAGTGCAATATATTGTGTGTTAAATCCCAGAACGAGCGCTAAACGCGCTCGGTCTGGGCTAATGCAGTTAGAGTGCTACCGCACAAATGGCAAACAGTCTATGTACATAGTGAACTTATACTGTTATTTTAATATTTAACAGGATAAGCAAGATCGCAAGCGACAGGATAGACAAAATGAATATTTTTTAAGAACACTGACTTTCACTTACATAAATCTAAAAATTAGATTAGGTAGGATTAAGGTCAGGTAATTTTTCCTTCTTATCAGTTGCAGTTGGTTTCTTTTTTACTTCCGTTTGCTGTAAAGGCTTTTCAAGTGGATTTGTGGTTTTTGATTCCGCAGGCTTTTCTGTTAAGCGACTGATCTTTCTTTGAAGGGCAATTCCCCATCCAATAGCGGCAAAGAGAAAGAGGGATAGGCCTACTATTAACGCGTAGAATAGCGGATCTCTTTGCGTGACCGCAATTTGTGGGGCAGAATTCGCCACAGAATCTTCAGTAGTTGGAGGTTCTACACTTTTTAGTTTATTGTCAGGAGCAGGTAATACTTGTAGTGTTCTGGCAGGAATGCGCGCGATCGCCTTTTCTTTTTTGGTGACATCCCACCAAGCGACGGAAATTTCTGGCAATGTCAAGGTTCCAGCTTGTTGAGGAATAATCGTATATTGCTCTTGACGATAACTCTTGAGGCGATCGCCTTTGATATCATTGCTCAGTTCAGGTTTATCGGCATAGATTTTGAATGAGGGGTGACTTGTTTGTAACTCATTTAAATTGGGCAATTGATTGGCTTTAATACCATCTGCCACAATTTTGAAGCTACGTGTGAAAGGTTCTCCCGCTTGTAAAGACTGAGATTCATTCCAGATTTCTTCAATTTTTAATGATTTGGCCGGAATCCAAGGGTTCATGCCTGCAATAGCAGGTTGCACATCTAAAGTGATTTCTTCTGTTGAGAGAGCAAACGGTTCAAGTCGATTAAAGCCTGACATCATAGAAAAAAGATCAAAATCATCATCGAAATAAGATCCGCCGCGGGCATTTCTTTTGGCGACTATTCCACCTTGAATGACTGTAGAGGGGATCTTTAAGGGGCCTGCTTTTAAAGGAGTAATGAGATAACTAAATTCTACTACTCCGATATTCATGCCATTGACGGTTTTCTCATGCATTTTGGGTTCACCGTTCGGTTCTACAATGGCATCTTCTACATTGAATTTCTGCATCTGGAGATTGGCTAAATTGCGTTTTGAAGTAAGTCTAATGGTGTAGATGATCGGCTCATTTTTGTAGGGTTGAATAGTGCTGATATCTGCTGTTAAAGTCAGGTCTTGACTATCAGAAGAGGTTGATTTGGATGTGTTGCCTTTTACAACACTTATCGTGATGGGCTGAGTGGAGAAAACTCCTTCAGATGAGTCAACGCTGAGAGAAGGAATAAGCATTTCTCCTTCTTTCTGTGGTATGAGCGTTAATTTCCACGTTGTACTTGCCGTGAACTGTCCATTGACCATGACGGTATTGAACGATTGCTGTTGTGAATGAATGACAAATGATGTTCTTAAAGCATCTACAGATGGAGCTCCCGTGGTATAGGCACCTTTAAGTGTAAGAGTTAAAGTAAAACTTTCTCCTATGCCCATTTGATTGCGGTTGACATTCGCTATAAATTCTCCTGAAAAAAGGAAGAAGGGGAAAAGAAAGCATAAAAAAATCAGACGTTTTACCATGGATCGATTCCCTCCGTTGTGCCATTTTTCTTAGATTCAATATAAAATTTGTTCTTCAAAAATGTTTTAGGATCATTTGTAATTTGGTTCAACCAAAGATCAGCATCTTGATCTTCTTGTGATTTATCAGCTTTTGCTTCTTGTCGTTCTTTTTGAGCAGCAGATTTTTCTTTTTGTTCTTCTTGTTGATCAGCACCCGCTTGTTCTTTTTCTTGTTGCGCTGCTTGCTTCTCTTTCATGTCCTGCTGCTGCTTTTGTTGTTCTTCAGCATTTTGCTTATTTTGCTCTTGTTGATCAGACTGAGGCTGCTTTTTATCCTTTGTATCTTGCTTATCTTGTTGTTGTTGATTGTCTTGTGGTTGTTGCTGATCTTTGGAGTCCTCAGAATCTTTTTTATCATTTTGATTTTTTTTCTCAGACTCGTTTTGATTCTGTTTTTGATCTTGTTGCTGATCAGAATTCTCTGAATTAGAATTTTCTTGTTGTTGTTGTTCTAACAGGGCTTTCACAAGTTCCAAATTTTCTTTCGCTTTAGTGTGGTCAGGCCATGTCTTCAACACATCTTCATAAGCAGTAACCGCTTCTTTCAATTTCTGTTGTTGCACAAGCGCATTTCCCAAGTTGTAAGCCGCCTGAGCAGCCACTTCCGGACGAGAAGATTGACGAAACATTTCTTCTGCTTCAGGGAATTTGCCTGCTTTATAGTAGGCGACTCCTTTTCTATAAGAATCTTGAAAGGCATTAATGGCGGATTCATAATCGCCAGCCTCCAATGATTCTTTGCCTAATTCTTCCGAGTTCTTAAAATAGTCTTGGGTGACCGTTGCTTCGATGCCAAAAATGGGTAGGAAAAACAGGATGACAAAGACATAACCTCTTTTAAACCACCACAAAATGAAGGGTAAAGCAGGAAAAATCAATAAGTAAAAATGCTCATCCCATAATTGGCTCTTTTTACCCATCTGCATTTCAGTGTCAGCACGCTTTTCAAGCTCACTGAGAATAAGAGCTTCATCTTGATTGGCGTAATGGATATCTAGATAGCGTCCATTTCCTGCATGGCTGATTTCATTGAGCTTCTCTTTTTCTATCTTAGAAAGGAGCGGTGCTCCATTTTTTTTGATGATAGAACCTTTATGATCCCGTAAAGGTGCTCCTTCAGGGGTTCCCACACCCATGGTATAAATGACAATGCCTTTATCTGCGAGTTTTTTGGCTGTCGTGATGGCACTTGCATCTTCAAAACCGCCGTCACTCATGATTAAGAGGGCTTTATTATGACCCGGTTCAGCTTCCAACATAGTAGATGCCATATTCAGTGCTGGCGATAATCGACTGCCTTGAATATAGACTAGATCGGTTTCAAGAGAAGGCAAAAGATGGCGAATGGTTTCTTTATCATCTGTGATAGGAGTGATCATGTGCGAATCAGCTGCAAAGGCAATGAGGCCAATTTTAACGCCTTTGGAAAGATGAAGGAGGTCTTCAATCTTCTGCTTTGCGCGCGCAAGCCGCGAAGGCTTGATATCCGTTGCATTCATCGATTCAGATAAATCGAGCAAGATGACAAGACTTTGATCTCTTGAGAATGTTTCCATTTCTCGAAAACTCCAGCGGGGTCCGGCGAGTGCTAAAGTCAAGAAACCCCAAACGATGGACCATGCAAGTAATGTTTTCCAGAAAGAATTTTTTTTGTTCGAATTATTCACAAGTAAGTAGGGAAGAAGATGACGATCAATAAATTTTTCCAGCTGATGTAGAGATCGTTGTGTGCGATAAAAAAGAAAAAAAAGGATCCACACTAAAGGGATGACAAGACCTCCCCACAGCCATAAGGGATGAGCAAAATGTAGATGACTAAGCTCCACGAGTCATTCTCCTGTCTAAAAGCTGATATAAAGAAAGTAAGAGTAAAAATGCCATGGATAACCCTAAAGGATAATAATAGAAAGGCTCTCGGATCAAAAATGTTGTTTGGTTGGATTCTGTTTTTTCCAGTGCATTAATTTTTTGATAAATGGATGCTAGTGCTTTTTGATCCGTGGCGAGAAAATATTGACCGCCGGTTAAATCAGCAATTTCTTTCAATAATTTTTCATCCATTGAGACTTTAACCATGGTATATCCACCGAAGCGCGTCGGAAAGGGGACTTGACCATTTTTACCGACACCGATGGTATAGATGCGGATGCCATACTGTTTAGCCAGTTTAGCTGCTTCTAAAGGAGGAATGCTGCTGGCATTATCCTCACCATCTGTAAGCAGCACAAGCACCCGAGAACCTTCTGGACGTTCACGCAGCGTGCGAACACTTAATCCAATGGCATCACCAATTGCAGTAGCATTGCCTGCCATTCCGGAAACCGTGTCATTTAACATGCGACTCACGGAAATGGTATCAAGCGTGAGAGGAACATGCAGATAAGCGTTTTCTCCAAATGTGACAAGGCCGACACGATCTCCTTGTCTGCCCAGCACGAAATTTCCGACGACATCTTTCACAACATCTAGGCGACTGATGTTTTTAGTTTGGGTGGAAAAATCAAGCGCTTGCATCGAGGATGAAATATCCACAGCAAGCATGAGGTCATAGCCTTTATTTTTCACTTGTTTGAATTGATCAACTTTTTCGGGCTGCATCAAAGCGATCACCAAAAACAGCCAGGACAAAGAAAGGAGAATCCAAAATACACGAGGCGCGTGTTGTCCTGTGAGTTGATAAGCCGGGAAAATAGATTTTAATCTGTGAAGAGCAGGAAAGTGTAGTTCAGGAGATGCTTTGTGAGACTCTTTTCCTTTAGAAGGAATCAATTTTCTCACTAAAAAAGGAAGGGGAAGAAGTAATGCAAACCAAGGCCAATAAAAATGAAACATTTAACGTACCCAATTTCTGACTGCATGTATTAAATCTTTAATTTGATGAGTGGATAAATGGCTGTGCATAGGAGCATAAGGCACTTCGATCAAGAGAGTTCCTTTTTTTTCCCAGTCGAATTGTTTAGGGTCATGCAAAGCGAGCCATTTTAACCACGCCTCTCCCATCAATCCTGCACACTCTGCTCTTGAAAAACGACGAAGTGTAATGCGGCGTAAATATTCAGAAAGAGTCATTACGGTTTCTCGCGCTGTTGCATCTGATAAATTCCTTTCTAGCTGAGTCAATTTTTGAAAAGTATCATTTTTCCAGCTGCGCTTAAACGCGATACGACGAACAACAAAGTAGATCAGTAAGCTGATGAGAAAAATTCCCCCGACCAGCAAAATCCACCAACCGATAGCTAGAGGCCACCAGCTAATAGGATCCAAACCTTCAATGTCGTGTAATTTTTCCAATAAAGGGTTCATCGTGTTTTCCTTCTCGCAATATTTTTTAATCCTAGCGTTAAATCTCGCTGAATATCGGATTCGGTCGTTAATTCTATTAGGGGAATCTTTAAGCGAGACGTTGTGCTATACAATTGTTTGCGGTTTTCTTTCCATTGATTGGCGTAAGCTTCTCTTCCGCTCATGCTCTCTGTATTGACATAGATTTTTTCTTTGTCATTTGCGCAGAATCCGATGGTTCCCATGGGATACATCGCTTTATCTGCTTGATCATTGATCGCAATAAAAATCACATCACATCTTTTATTCAATCGGCTCATACTGGCTTCATGTTGACTATTCTGAGCCATATCCATAAAATCGCTAATAAAATAAACGAGAGCGCCCGTGTGTGCTGCTTGACTGACATGTTGCAAAGCCTCTTCTAAAGCAATCCGGTGTTGCTCAACGGGAGGTTCAGCTAGCATCTTTAATAGCGCGCAAAAAGATTTTCGTGTGCGTTTAGGTGCGAAAAATTGAATGCCATTGGGAACATCTCCAAAAAGGCAAGCACTGACGCGATCTTGATGCGCGATGCCTTTCCAGCCTAAGAGCGCAGCGATGCGTGCAGCTTGAATTGATTTGAAGGTATTGCGAGTGCCAAAACGCATGGCAGTATTCATATCGACACAAATGACAATATGGCGTTCACGCTCTTCTTTAAAGAGCTTCAAATGAGGAGCTCCTGTGCGGGCTGTGACACGCCAGTCAATATTCCGAATATCATCGCCAGGCACATATTCTCGGACGGCATCAAATTCCAATCCTTGACCCCGAAAAGGAGAATGATGATTGCCGGCAACTGTAGATTTAACCAAGCGAGAAGAAGGATGTGTCAGATGCGATTTGTGATTTTTAAAAGCTACCAAATCATGAAAGTCTGGATAGAGCATGTGCACCTCACGGAATGGCCACAACTTCTAGTAATTTTTTCACAATTGCATTGCGTGAAATACCATCTGCTTCCGATTCAAAAGAAGGAATAATCCGATGGCGTAAAATAGGTCCGGCCACACTATGGATATGTTGTGGTTTGACATATTCGTCTCCTCTCAACCAAGCCAATGCTTTTGCACAGCGAATGATGGCAATTGTGGCGCGTGGAGAAGCACCATGATCAATCCACTTAGCAAGTGCAGGATCATATTTTTCAGGAGTGCGCGTTGCGGTGACTAATGAGACGGCATATTTCTTCAAATTTTCGGAAATAAACACACTAGAAACAGCTCTTCGTGCGTGCAACACTTCTTCTTTGGTAGTAATAGGAAGAACGTGAGAATTGAGGCTATGCTGTCTTTTCTCATCTAATTCGACAATTAATAGCTCTTCTTGATGATTAGGATAGCTCACTTCAAGATGCATCATAAATCTATCGAGTTGTGCTTCGGGAAGGTTATAGGTTCCTTCTTGCTCAATGGGATTCTGAGTGGCAATCACCATATATAATTCAGGAAGTGGGTAGCTTTTATGGCCTACTGTCACTTGTTTTTCTTCCATCGCCTCAAGTAAAGCAGATTGGACTTTTGCCGGAGCGCGATTAATTTCATCTGCAAGTAAAATATTATTAAAGAGAGGGCCTTTGCGAAAGATGAAGTCACTTTTTTCATGAATATAAATTTCGGTTCCAATCAGATCAGAAGGTAAAAGATCGGGGGTAAATTGAATGCGGTGGAAATCACCTTCTATTCCATCGGCAATTGCTTTGGCTGAGCGAGTTTTGGCAAGGCCGGGCATCCCTTCAATGAGAATGTGGCCATCTGCAAGAAGGCAAACGAGGATATGTTCGATCAAATGATGCTGGCCAATGATCTTCGTTTGAACCGATTTAAGAAGATTGGATAATTGATGTTGTTGATTTTCAACACTTTCTTTTGTTTGTGCTTGAACAATACTCATATTTCTTCACCTCTTAATGATAAAATCTCAAGGAGGCATTTTACATGATATGAATTTAGAGATTCAAGAGGGGAATTGTGCGAACTCAAGAAATGTTGTTTAACCACTCAGGTTGTCGTCACAATTCAATCCAAAGAAACAAGCAAGGCACAAAGAAAGATAAAATAAATTATAAACAAACAACTTTAAAATTGATTTTTTGCTTTTCTTTGTGCCTTGCTTGCTTCTTTGGATTGAATTGTGACGACTGTTTGAGCAATTATCATGTTGTTAACAATTTTATGTAGATGATCCTCCATTTCCTAAAGCTAAATATTTTGTCTATTTGCTATAATCATTTTTCCAAGTTTATGATTTAGATGGCAAAATAGTGATACATATGATTGTGATTTTAGTCGGCATTCCTGGATCAGGAAAAAGTACAGTTTTGAAAACTTTAAAAGATGTCAGTCCCTCTATCACAATTGTCAATTATGACGAAGTCATGCTAAGAGAAGCCCTTTTTCAAGGATTTGAAAGAGATTTTTTACGAAAAATGTCTATTGAAAAACAACAAGAAATTGGGTTAGCTGCTTCCCTTAAGATCGCACAAAAAAGTCAAGGTATTACAATAGTTGACACACATGCGTGTATTAAAACTCCGGTTGGCTATTGTCCAGTAATTCCATTAAAAATTTTAAACGCTTTAAATCCTAAGGCTTTAGTGTTAGTGCAATGTTCACCTTCTCTGCTTGTAGAAAGGCGAGCGCAAGATAGCTTAAGGCAAAGAGATGAAGAAGAGTTGCATGAGCTCGCTTTACATCAAGAGCTGACGCGAGCTTATCTTGCTGCGGCTTCTACTCTCACTGGAGCGGTTTTATGCGTCGTCAATAATGACAGTGAATCTATTACAGAAAATATTCAACCTCTTGTGAAACTCATTCAATCTTTTTAGGAGAAAAAAAGAAATGTCGAAACCTAATCGAAACGAATGCTTACTAAAACGTATAGAAACGCAAGAAATGGCGGCGCGCAAGTTTGGTTTTTATTGGGAGCGTATTAACCAACTCCTTGAGCAAATCCAGAGTGAATGTACAGAAGTTCAAGAAGCTTGGGAAGAAGGAGATCATGCACATTTACAAGAAGAAATTGGAGATCTTTTACACACTACTGTTTGCTTAGCGGTATTTTTTGATTTCGATCCACATGAAACACTACTGAAAAGCATTGAAAAGTTTCAAAAAAGATATAATATCGTGGTTGAGTTAGCACAACGCGATGGGTATACACATCTTCAACAGCAGCCATTCGAAGTGCTTTTAGATTATTGGAAGCGTGCTAAAGCAACTCAAGATGTCTAAATATAATTTAGCTATGCACATCAGGATGTTTGTAATGTTTTTTGTTATAATAACAGATGAGATCTTCTAAAAGCATGCATGGATCAGATCCATACATGATTTTAGCGCTTGTTTTTTTGTTTATAATTTTGACGATATTCATAATCTCTGCTGCAATACCTTCAGTAGATGGAAGAACACCAATGAGATTGCCTTCATCATAAGCGATGGCAAATTCACCGAGCGTGCCTGAATGACCACCCATAATAATCACGATATCTGAGCTGCGTATATTCACCACTTCTCTTCCCATGAGTCCGCTGCCTGTAAAAATGAGTACATCATGGAATTGAGTGGGCGAATTATATTTTTCTACATGTTCTTTCTCACTCAATGCGGGTGATATCCCGACGACTAATCCTCCTTTAGAATGCGCTCCTCTGGCTGCTTCAAATGGAAGTCCTGGGCAGGCACCGGTAATGGTAATGCAGCCTTTTTCAGCTATGGCGCATCCCAATTCATAAGCGATTTTTCTGTGAGTCTTTGCCAATTTGCCAGTAGCGGAGCCCATCACTCCAATTTTCAATTTCATGGCACCCCTTTTTTATAATTGATTTATGTCTTGCTTAGATAAAAACATCAAGTAAAACTTGTGTTTCTATAGCAAGCTTATTAAAATTTTCTCTCAAGAATTCGCGAAGCGTTTGGAGCCTCCAAGCAACGAATTTGCTTGGAGGCTCCAAACGCTTCGCGTATACAAATAGAGGAGAATGATATGGCTGTTTCTATGAATGAATTGCGTGAGCAAGGTCTTGCAAATGTGGACTATCCGGAAGAGTTACGAGGAATAGTAGAAAATGCTGTCGCCTCATGGAAAGCATTTTGCGAACTTCCGCGTGAAGAAAAATGCGCTTTTGCTTTTCTTGAAGATAGCCATGGAGATGGTGCAGGCTATGAATTGAAAGAAGAGAAGGGAATTAAAAAAGATCTCAAAGAAAATTTTCATGTCACACCTTTTCAATATGAGCGGCTAGCTGAAATCGCAAATACGCGTACTTTTCCCTTTCTACACGATGCCAAAATGCTACTCGATAAAATTGAGCCGCTTGTTTTGCAATTTGCCAAAGATGTAGAGGAAGACTATGGCGTGAAGGGATTTGTAGAAGAAGTCTTAGTGAGTAAGCCCTATTGGATTTTGCGTTATTTACATTATTTCGGCAATCAACCTGTTGGTACAGAAATTGCGGCTCCACATGCGGATAAAGGAGGATTTACCCTTCACCTTTATGAGAGCGATGAAGGCTTGCAATATTATTGCATCGACACACGCCAATGGAAGCCAATGCCTGTGGATGAAACACAAACAGTGATTATTCCTGCCATGCAATTGCAATTGCTAGCGGAAGGAAATTTGAAAGCCCTTTATCATCGCGTAGTGGCAACAGAGCAAACAGCGGTGACGGGTCGTTTTTCCATGGTGTGCTTCATTCCTTTAGAGAATATTGCCAAGTATAATAAGAAACGTTTTGGCAATATGCAGACGCATGAATCAGGATTCAATTATGATTTGTCTCATCAGGAATTTATGGATTTGTTTTCTTAATTGGAGTGCGAAGGTTCTCCTTCGCTTCATATAAGACGTCTTTAATGAAAGCGAAGGAGGACCTTCGCACTCCAAACGCTTCGCGACTATGAAAAATTTAAAATATAAGTGATTTCACTATGCGTAACGTGACCAATTACTTAGATTACTGCATCCGCAGCATCTATCGTTTCTGAGATGTTTTTTCTTTGCCAGATTTCCATCATTTTTTCTACGCCATATTTCACTGTATATCCAGCGATGACAGTGCAATTAATAATAGCAGAAGTGAGTGAATTTGGCGTGTAAACTTTTTCGATGCCTTGCAAGATATATCCTGTGATCACAAGGAGCAATTGCCCTCCATAAGTAACTTTTTGTTGTGTCTGAATATTACTTTGTATAGTACGTAGCAATTTTTCTAGTTTTTCTTGTTCATGGGATTCCATACGTTTCATTTCATCAAGCAAATGCCAAAGCGTATCTTTATCCATGCAATAACGCAAGGCGGCTGAAAATTTTTGTAAAGATTCTCTTTCAGATGGTGAAAGGGCTTCTTGTATGGTTTCGGCACTTTCACCTTTTAAAAAATGACGCAAAGAATCAAAAATTTCACGAATCTCTTCGTTTGATAATATCACGTCACACCTTTTTAAAGTGGCATGATTGAGATAGATATTGATAAAGAGCAAAATCAATCCTACCACTAATGAAGCTTCTCCAATTGGAATCATTCCTTCATAGAGTGCTGCTTGAGCGTTTTCTTTTCCTATAGCTCCTTCTATAGCGGCAGCACAACCGGCTATCACTAGCCCTAGATTAGTCGTGTTTTGGATAACCGTTAAACTTGCTAAGCTTCCTGTTAATAGATTATTTGCACGATAGGAATATTTTACATCCTGCATGGCCTTCCAAATAAGATCAATTGTATAATGGGAGGCTAACAATCCACTCGCACTTAATAATGTTAAAATTAATTCATCAAATTCTTTTGGGATGCCTTCATTTGCTTTACCTATCAAAAACAGAATATCTAAAGTCAAAATCGTAAGTTGAGCTGTCAAAATCGAATAACGACGTGAGAATTGAAATCCTGTATTCCATGCATGGAGAGAGTGGTTTTTAGCTGCTTCTAACCAATTCCAGAACCATTCATTTGTTCTTGAATAAAATAAAGCGCATTGAGGAGCAAAAGGAGATAAAGGATGCAGTGATTGATAACTTAAAGTACTTGTGTTATTGACCATAACCTAACCATTCCTGCTTATATGGATTTAATAGGTTACAATACTTTCAATTAATTTGCACTTCTCTGTGTTCTCTTGTACCAGCATTTGATGGATCTGATGGACTTCATAGACCTAATGGAAATAACAAGTGCTAGCTATTCTGTCCATTAGGTCTATGAGGTCCATCAAGTACTGGTATAAGCGACTTTAAGATGCCCCCCATGCAATAGACGAGTGGGTTTGTTTTTGGGCAAGTTGAGCCAATTCTGCTTTGTGCATTTCTATCCATTGACGCACAGATGTGCCTTGACGTCCCACTAAATGGAACATATCATCTTTCACTGTGGAAATGTAAGTCATTTGGCCATTTTCAATTTGTTTGAAAGATTCTGCCACGCTATAGAAATAGGGATCTAATGTTTTCGTCTCTGCTCCTTGATCTTTTAAAAATTGTGCTGCTGGCTGAGGGTCAGGCATAAATGGTTTTCCTGTGACTTCAGTTAGGACTTGAGTCATTTCATCTAAGGTGAAAACTTCTGTTGAAAACCAATAATCTTTATCTTGATGAACACTAGGGCCCTCTATAAGAATTTTGGCAGCAGCTTCTGCCACATCTTCTAATGCGATCCATCCACATGGCGTAGTAGGCGCATACCAGCGAAATTTGCCGTTTTTAATCAATCCAAAACTTGTCAAATTTTGTAAGAAGCAATTTGGATGCAAAAATGTCCACTTAAATCCATGATGCTGAATATAAGCTTCAATCATTTGATGCCAGGCAAAATGCGGCGCCGTACAAGCCCAATCAGGGCTAAAAACACCCAAATGCACGATATGCTCAACACCTGCTTTTTTAGCAGCATCTATCAATGTTTTAGATTGCACGACCATCGAAACACTATAGCTTGTCAGAAGAAAAATGCGATTCACGCCTTGCAGCGCTTCTGCAAATGTTTGTGGATCATTTAAATCTAAGAACACAGCTTGTTCATATTGTTGTGAAAGCTCGGCTAATTGAGATTTTTTTCTTGATGTGACACGCAAAGTAATGGCTTCTTGGTTTTGCAAGTGAGGAACCATGAGTTTACCAAGTTGTCCTGTCGCGCCAATTAAAAGTACAAGTGGTTTTTTAGACATAGAGCGATTCCTTTCTTAGATTATTTGTACGGCAAAATTAAACCAGCCAATTTTTCTACTTTTTCGGGTTTGGTTTTAAACGTTTGCAAATCTGTATTCGCTGCAATCACGTCATTAGGCAAAATGTAAGCTTGTGTCTCTCGCTTGCCTTGCCAATCTTCTACGGTAATCACTTTAAAAAAGTGTGTGGGAACAGCGACATCATTTCTACCAATCACCTGATATTTGACATAACGTTTGCCATCTGCTTCTTTTTGAGGCAAGTATAGGGGTCCTGTTACTACATAAACGGCTTGATTCGCTTCTGTCAAATTTCTTACATGTTTTTCCAATTTACACCAATAACCACGATTGAGTTGTGGGGATTGAGGACAAATATTCGTCATGTAAAATGTATCAGCCATGGCGGTGGAACTTGCGCGGTGATTAGCCGCAGGTGCCAGATGCCCGCGGTCAAACCCTTGTCCACGATAATCGATCGGTGTAGCGCGTAAATGTTTGGGAATTTGCTCGTCTTCTTTAAAATCACAATGCTCGCGATCAGAATTGCCTGCGAGGCTTTCAGCTGTCAAATGTTCATAGATCCAACAAGGATTGCGATGACAAGCATCATAAGATAGACAATAACCTTCTCGTTCCACACAAAAAGAGGAGATGGGAAGGCAGCTTTGATGAGAAGGACAAGGTGTGATGGAAAGAGGTTCTTCGCAACACAACTCATCTGTGGGGAAATGTTGGCAGGCAGTTTGTGTAATGAGAAGTAAACTGAGTATAAGGGGATGAATCCAATGCTTAACATGTGCCATGTATGATAAGTCCTCTATTTCTATTTAATTAGGTTAAAATGTAAACTAACTTTTATTTTTAATCTAGAGGTTGTCTTAAAACTTATAATGCCTCAGATTCGTGTTCTTTTTGCATAAATTGAACGTTTGGATTAAGGGTCATATTGAATTAATATGACCCTTAATCCAAACGTTCAATTTATGCAAAAATAATCTCGAATATGAGATATTATAAGCTTTAAGACAACCTCTATGGTTAAAGAATGACAACGACAGAGTATCTAGCGCGGTTGATAGCTTTTGTACAACGTGTGGTGCCTATCACTCAAATAGAGATTGAAGCTTTTGCTTCTCGAGCTACTTTACGCATGTTCAAGAAGAAAGAACACTTTGTAAAAGAGGGAGACATTTGCCAGCATCTTCTTTTTATTCATGAAGGACTTTTTCGCTATTATTATATTCTTCCTGATGGGGAAGATTTAACCAAAGATTTTGCCATTGATCGGCAAAATCCTTTCTGTACAGCTTATACAAGCTTTATGACGCAAGAGCCTTCACACATTTGGATTGAAACTTTAGAGGATTCGCTAGTGTGGATGTGGGATGAAAAATATGTCTCTTCCTTATTTCAGAATGAATTGCCGTGGATACTGTTTGCAAAAAAGATGAGCGAATATCTTTTTATGAGAAAAGAAAAGCGTGAATATGCGTTTCTCTTACTATCGCCGGAAGAGAGATATCAACAATTTTTGAAAGATTTTCCTGGATTGAACCAAAGGGTGCCACAATATCATATTGCGTCTTATTTAGGACTCGCTCCTGAATCTCTTTCACGCATACGCAAACGTAAATCGTAAGATGTGTCATCTTATTGACAAGATGACACATCTTTCTTTCTCACAGTGTATGCAACAAAAATGCTTGCATAGCATTTGCCAGTTTCATTTCTGTTTTGTTTTCAATAGTAATTTTTGTAGTTTGCAAAGTAAGCAAGCTGTCCGGCAATTGGCTAAATTGTGTACCTATGAGAGTGAGTTCTTGTAACTGAGCCAGTTGTCCTATTTTTTTGGATAACTTTTCTAGTTCAGCATGGCAAACTTTTAAAATTTTGAGCTGTTTTAACTCAAAAACTTCTTTAGGAAGAACAACGCCTTTGCGATTCGAAAAGATGAGTTCTTCTAAATTTATGAAATATTTTATCTCAGGGGGAAGGCGAGTTGTCTTAGAAAGGATCCACTCGCGTTTTTGAGATAAGATAGCTCCAATAGTTGCTCTATTTTGGGGATTTTCCAAATAATTGTGCATGGCTCTTTCTGTTGTAAAAGGGGGCAGCTGATGCGTTGCACCGTATTCAAGGTGTAGAACTGGCCAAATTTCCGCAATACCCGGCAAACACAAAGAAGAAATGGTTGCTAGTTTTTCTTGGTTGACAGGATCTTCAAGATAAGTGCGGATTTGATCTGCAGTGTCAAAACGAGAAAGATTTAAATACGGTTGGTCATTGCATAACCGTTCCCAAAAGAGCATTAAATCAAAATCTCGGAGACATTTTTCAGCGCGAATATAGTCGTCTGCTATAGATGGGACAGAAGAAGCAGGGAAAAATTGTGTACTTCCAAACAAATTTTTCTTCATTTTATCAAATAAATTTTGAAAGCGACTATTTTCGTCTGCTTGTTCGCGAGACACTTGTTTCACCCAAAATCTCAGCAAATAAGCCTCTGAATGTGTTTGGGTGTATTGTTGAAGTTGTGCCCATTGACTTTCTGCTTTAGATGACAGCGTGGATGGCTGTGATTCTAGGTGAGAAATTTGGGTCATTGTTTGGGATTGAATAGATGATAACATGAGAACCTCCTCTAATTAGGTGAATTTTTTCTAACTAGAAGAATGAATCAGTTGCTAATTGGAATTCATTGACTTAAGTCAATAAATGCAAGAATAACATTATTTGATTGTTTGAATAGCAAGACGCGAAGCGTTTGGAGTGCGAATGTTCTCCCATCCTATTACCCATAAGTCTGTTTGTCATTTGTGCGGTAGCACTATAACTGCATTAGCCCAGACCGAGCGCGTTTAGCGCTCGTTCTGGGTAAATAACACCATTTGATCAGCACTGCGGTTAGCAGTGCAACTATCCAGCGTCTCTGTAGCACTGCTAACCGCA
>JASBUW010000200.1 GCA_030147755.1 Parachlamydiaceae bacterium | reverse complement strand
GCCACCAAGAAGAAGAAATGGCCACAAGTGTTGCACTTGTGAATTGAATGCTTAAGAAAATAGACATATTTTGATTTTTCATTTTTAAAAGTTCAAATAGTTTGTAAGTAAGCATTTGACTATCTGTGGTTACTAATTTTTACCACAGAAAGCGTAGCGGAGAGCAAAACGCTTACGTCTGTAATTTATGTGTGTAATGGTACACCATTACATGATTATTTGTCAATATCAAAATGATTTCCTGGCAAATCGTTAGAAAATATAGATACTAGAGTTGTTATCACTTTTGATGAAGAGGATATGCTTATTATGACTGTGACTGCCTGTTAAAAAAGAGAGTATTTATGCAACAAGAAAATACAGACACATTTTTATATAAAGTCTAGGCTTTTCTTATGATGTTAATCAATTGATTGGCAGTAAACGTATCGCTGAGGCCTTTTATTCTGTCTTTAGAGAGCATAAAAGTATTAGGCCTTAGTGTGCGGTTCGATTATGCTGTGAGCAAAATAAAAGCGGGCACTGTTTAAGAAGCTGTTCCGGCTTCTTACAGTGCCCCTGTCTTCATTACGTTACTTGTCAAGTTGTTTTTGTACCCAATCAGGTGCCGGCGTTGTATTTAATTCAGAAAAGGTTCTATTCATGCTTTTAGCTAGGGCATCAAGAGTTTCAATGAAATCTTCTACTATGGTGGGATATACTTGTCCATTTTGAATGTATTCTTTAACCGCCGGTTCACAAGTTTGATTATTGAGATTAAGGGCTCTCTCAACCTTTTGAACTTCAGCTATTAAAGGCTCATGGATGTCTGGCTCATCTTCGAAGTTACCAGCAATTACTAAAAAAGCAAACTGTTTGGAATAGTATTCGAACCAAATCTCTTTCTCTCTGATTATTTTTCCTGCATTTTGGAAGTCGCAATCGCCCACTAAAGTTTTAATTTTTTCAATTTCTCCCAAAGCATCCCTTAATTCCGGACAATGGTTAAATTTTTCAGCAATGGCATGCGCTTCATGATATTTTTCTAAATTTGAATCTGGTATCGCATGCTCATATTTCTTAAGATCTTCAAGCTTATTTTTTTCTGTTTCCATAATGATTGCCATTGCTTTGTCAGTTTGCAAGAATAAATAGGCCAAGGCGACATATTTCTCAATTGACATTCCCTTTGGTATACCTGTTAAGTCCGATTCTTTAAGTTTACTTATAACTTCATCAGCATTTGGTAGTTTTCTGAGTTCTTCAAGCTTTTTAGCAGCCATTTCTTTTCTGGCGTCTACATCTTTTTGAACTTGTACAGCAATGGAATGATGGGTTCCTAGCAATTTTTCCTGACCTAATTCACTTAAACCCGATTTAAATGATTTTTCTACTTGATTCCCTATTTCCTCTAATTTTTTGTCAGCAGCAGCTTGCAGCTTAGTTGGAATACCAGCAAGTCTGGCGTAGGCTTCTGTTCTATTTTTGACATTGACACCTATCGTAAGATTTTTTAACTCTCGTTGAGTGGCATTTAGATTTTTTTCCCCTTTATCTTCAGATTTTTGAAGAAAAGAGAGGCGTTTACCACTGAATTTTTTCGGAGCAGTTTTTGCTGTCGAACTGGTAGCAACAGGAGCTGCTTCAGAATTTAAAAAAGCTAGACGACTTGCGCTCATCTTATTAGGTGCAGCTTTTGGAGCTTCTGTTTTCGGTATAGCTGCAGCTGGAGCTTTTGGAAGTCCTTTCTCGCCTAACATGGTTTGAACAGAAGAAGAAATATTTCTAACAATTTGTTCGTTAGAATCAGATTCATTATAAGCAATACCCAAAGCATTACAAACATAAATATTTAACATATATTTTGCATTTTCAGAATATTTCTCTTTATTAACAGAAATAATCTTTTCTGAAAGTGATTTTAAAAAATTTACATTGTTTTTATTGTTTTGAATTTCAGTGTATAATACTCCGATTTTTTCATAACTTTCATTTGAAATATCATTGCCATTAATATAATCTTTTTCAAAAGAATTTAAACTAGCTTTAATGCTTATGTCTATTGGACTCATAAAACTCTCCAATATTATTAATTAATATAAAATTGATTATATATTAAAAGTTATTTTTAAGTCAAATTTACATAATAAAAAGAATTTTAATTAAACTATAAGATGAATGACTTAGAAAACTATATCATACAGTTAATATAAGCCAATTAGCAAAAAGTAAAAAAAATAAAGTGCATGACAGAAATCTAAATGCACCAGCCAATTATACAGTTAGATGGCCAAATACAACCGGCTTCTGTCAAGATGCTTTGTATGAAGTCGAAGAAAATAAAAAGAATAGGCTGTTCTTCTAGTCATACACGCAAAAATAGAGTTTCATCTCCGTCTAAAAAGCCTCGAACGCAAGTTTAACAAGCAATCTCTAATAACTCTAAATTATTTTTTTATGAGTCATTCAAAATTCACATCAATTAGTATTTTTGTGTGTAATTATTAAAAAAGCTTTTAAAATTAATTAAGATTTGGTAAATTTAATCTTGCTTTCAATAAATTTTAAATTTGAATAGTTATAGGAAAAACATGACTAGCCCTTCTTTACATGAACCTTTCAGTAGTAGCCATAGCCTTAATTTACTTCAGTCCTTAAGGACAGAAGCTGAAAAAACGGTAAAAGCGGTTAAAAAATCTTTAGGAAATGTTAAGGGACGATTAGCGAGACAGGTCTCTAACCCTAATCTACGTAAACTTCTTCCTTCTCATGTCACACGCCATATTCATGTGACTCAGCAACTTAGTCATGTCATACGCTCAATTCAAGAAGAAGGACAAATACAATTATCTAAGAAAGATATTCAACTCTTAGAAGAGAGTCAGCACTTAATCGTCCAGTTGGGACAACGAGTTCATCATTCGCAATTTTTACAGGCTTTGATTCCTATTCATGAGACTCCTTTTTGCGATCAGCACCGTTTACTTGCCTCTTCCGGCTCTTCTCAAGCACAAATGATTCCTACTTCTCATAGAGAGTGGTCTTTACATTTAGGGCTTTTAATGAGGGTTTATCAGCGTACCAAGGATCCTCAATTAAAAAAAGAAATTGGTTTTTTAGCTGTCAATTATTTAGCTAAAGCAGCTCCTTATTGTTTTGATGATCCTGCTTTAGATTCTTTAGCACAAGATAAACTCACTCACATGTTTCATCATGGATTGATTGAACCAAAAATGATCTCTTATAATCGGGAATCTCCTGTTTTTGATAAATATTTGAGTCCTTATTTCAAACAGACACTAGCCTTTCTAACTAATCATCCATTTTTCATTATAGACACAAAACACATTGAAGAGTTATTGCCTACGTGGTTTTCGGTGATTAGAACAAAAAAAACAAATCAAGAGAGCGAGTGGAGGAGTCAATGGGCAGAACAAATTGTCCAGCTAATAGATCCATCTATTGAACAAGCTGTGAATACTCATTTTGTCGATTATCTAAAACCGTTACTTTTGCTTGATTTAACTCCCTTCCTTGAAGACTGTCTCATGACTTCATGTCAAGATAAACTTCAGGCTCTTCGCCTGTGTTTAGACAAAGCCATTCAGGATGCGGTTAAAAGCTTGGCAAGCAAATATCCTCAAAAATTTCAAACGGAAAAAGAATTACAGCAACTAACCGTGTATATGCGTTCAAATATTGCCTGTGTCTGTCGAGGAGAACTGAAGGAAGTGGGTTTTCTGAGCCTTGTCTCTCTTTTCAATCGGCAAGAAGATTTGATATTGCCTGCCAATAGTTCTATTTTAGAAAAAAATGAAGCAGAACAACGACCAGATTATGCTGCACGCAATCTTTTAGAAAATAATTTAAGAGAAGCTTATGAAAAAATAGAGGATTTTATTAGCGGAACAGGAATTCGCTTGAGTAGTGTAGCGGGACGAGCGGCTCTTTTAGAATTTATGACATTGGAAGAGTTGCTTGAGCTTCATGAACAGCCCTGTGTCCATTATGCCATTCCAGGCCCTAATGAAATGTTCTTTGCTACTCCTTTGCAAATCACCGAAACACATCTTTTCAAAAGATTTGAAACTAAATTAGCAGAACAAGAGCTCCTCACACGTTATCCTTATTTAAAAGCTTTAGGGTGCTCGACTCTTCAGTTAGTCAGAGGCTTATTATATGAAATGAAGAGAGACAAGTGGTCTCAGCTTAATACGAATTTAGACACGCGCCAACTTGTACAAAACAGCTTATTTCGCCTCTTGCAGCACTTAACAAAAGCAGAAAATCATCTCACGCATTTTGGAAAATTTACTCAAGCTATTGAGCTTGCTCACAACGAAATGGCGTCTTTGTTGAAATTATTTGCTCCCTTTGCTGCTCAAGATTTTAGTGCTATTTACACACAACAGTTGCGGGTCATTCCAGATGAATTAAAAGCGTATGTGAAAGCAGGATTAACCAAATCTTCTATGAATACATTAGCAGGAGTTCAGGTTGCCTTATCGAAGCTCTTTAAGCATCCTTGCCGCGTGTATCAACAAGAAGCTCATTTTGAAATTGTTCTCTCTATGGGACGTGATTATGCGCTTAAAGATGCTCTACAGCTTTCTTCACTTGAACAACCTCACCTTTATGTAGCTGATTTTAATCATAATATTAACCTTGATCCTGCTCACAACGAATATCAAGCAAGCGATGTTAAGAGTGAAGTAGCTGCCTTATTGAAGGCTAAACCTAAAACAGAGCAATTGACTGTCGCTATCGATTGTACAATTGATTATGTGAACTCACCAAGAGTGGCGGAGTTTTTAACTCACTTCTCTCAAGAAATTCAAAAGGGAAGATTAAATGTGATCGTTTTCCGCAGCGGTCAAAAATTTGATATGTTGGGCATGGATAATTATTATGGCTCTCCCTTTTACATGATTAATAATGGATCTAAGCAATGGGAAACTTTTAATGAAACCATGACACACGAGGCTTTTAAAACCGATCTGTTAAGTACTCAATGGTTTTGTCTTGTCAATAAATATGCACCTCAATCTCTAGATGATTATCGTCGCTTAATTTTTGACAATACGCGTCGAATTTTAGCTCAAGTTCCCGATTCTTTAAAACCAGGTAACCCTTCACCCGTCAAAGTAGCCACAGTGGCTAAAGGGATGGATCCTTGTTTTATTGATATGAAAATTTTAGGAAATCAAGCTTTGCATGAAGTGGATCACTTTATTGATCTTTTATATCAAAAGTTTGTAGAAAAACAAGCCAAAATTCATATGCGCGGAGGCTATGGCTCTTATCACCCCAATGTAGGTTCGTTTCCGATTCTAACGGCTCAACCTATGCAAGGTAGAGTCCTGAGAATTAACCCCGGCTTAAATCAAGAGGAAGCAGATATTATTATTGAATTCTTACAAGATTTAAATCAGTTATATTCATCTACAGTAAGCGTTCACTCAATGGCGTCAAGTTAAGTTTAAAGGTGCTTGAACCAGCCTTTAATGGACCCAATGGACCCAATGGACCTGCTGGACCTCATAGACCTCATGGACATAAAGTGTATGACGTACCAGAAATAGTTAAAGTTGATTGTTAAAATAGAGTTTACTTGTTTTGTCCATCAGGTCTATGAGGTCCAGCAGGTCAATTGGGTCCATATCACAAACAAGTCTATCAATTCTATACACGAACCACTTGAAGAATCTGTTTTTTTGATGCGTGAAAGCTCCTGCGATTAAACGATCACAAATATCTTATATAATTACTATTTAATTAATATATAAAATGTTTTTATTTATAATTAATTTACAAATTTGACTTGTAATTGTATTTATAATATAATTTAATTAACCAGATAATAATAAAAATAAGTAAGTAATTTATTATTTACAAATAAATGGTTAATTATATGAATGTAGATAGAGAACCTCCTTCTCTTATACAATCTAAATTAAATACGGTTAATCAACTCACTCGACAGGCAGAAGCGAGTAACGCTGTTGTTCAAAGCAAATTCACGTTTATCACGGGCAGAATCACTTGCTGGTTAGCTCATAAACAGGGGAAAATCCCTAAATGGGCTCAGCATCACCTGAGCATCACCAAACAATTAGAACTGGCTGTAAAAGAATTAAAAACGTTACATCAAGCACAAGTTTCCAGAAGCTCGCTAGAAAATATTAAAACCCCAGCACAACTCGAAGAGGCTATTCAAGAAGCAAGTGCACAGGAAGACATTATTCCTCAACAAACGCTTCAGGCTTTACAGCAAAGCCAACAGCTTGTTTCTCGTCTAGCGCAAAAAGTGGGGTATGGTCATCTTACTAGTGCGCAAACTCTCTTGAATGATAAAGCTTATGCGGATGAAACACACTTACTTGAAAAACAGAATGCCTCTTCCGATGTCTCCAAAAGTCAAAGCCAGCGGGAGTGGCATGTCAATTTGGGCCTTTTGATGAATGTGTATAACAGGACAACTGATCCTGAGATGAAAAAGCAAGTCAGCTTCCTGGCCCTCAATTATTTAGCCAAAACAGCGCCTATCAATATTCGAGAGATGATTTCCGACCCAGCTTCAGCTGCTAAACTGGAAGACTTATTTCAGTTAGGTTTTTTCCAAATGATGGGATCTTATCATCGAGAAGTTTCTACGTTTGAAAAGTATGTGGTACAGGAAGTCAAGCAAACTCTTCCTTCAAATACTCTCCCGGAAAGTTTTGCTTTGACCGATACAACAGAAATGGCGCCTTTATTATTAGCTAAATTTCCTGTTTTAAAGACAGAAACTACCGATGATAAACAGCTTGTAGACGATTGGACACAAGATTTAACGCAAGCGATGAATCAACATTTAGCTAAAGACGATCTATCTAAAGAATTAGATCCTCCTTTACTTCTGGATTTAACAAAATTTTTAGGAAAGGATTTTAAAACAGAAGGGAAAGACGCAAAAAATCAGTTGTTTAATGACAAATTTGCGCATTATGAATCTTTAATCGATCAAGCCGTGAGTCGAGCTGTTGAGCAAATAAAACTGCAGAATCCAAAGATAGGTCAAAGTCCTGAAGAAGAAAAGAAATTACAGGAATTCATCAGAGCGAATATCATGGCTGTTTGTACAACGGAGATTAAAGGAGTGGGCATCATTAGTACCCTTCCTCTATTTGATGATCCTTCTTTCTCTATTAGACGTAAAGATTTCTCTTCGTTCTTGGGGGAATTTGTGAACCAAACGGGCATACGTTTAGGGGGAGTTAGAGGTAGGGAACAGATCTTTAATTTTATAGATTTTGCTACTTTAATCGAACTAACTCGGCAAGAACAGGAACTGACCTTCGAACCAGGCCAGTTGCCTAATTTTCAAATGGTAGAATATCAAGGTCTGGGACCCAATACGCTGTATTTTTCCGATAAAAAAGAAATTACTCAAACGGCTTTGTTTAAAAGATTTGAAGAATCCTTTGGACCTGATTCTTTAGCAAATCCTCCTTCCCATAGCAAAATTCTAGGGCAATCTACGTGTCAATTAATTAAGGGATTATTAGAGAATATTGCTGATGAAAAATGGCTTGAATTAAATGCCAATGCAGATACCCGTCAGTTAGTACAAACGAGTCTGTTTCGTTTGTTGTTACATCTAGCAGATGCTGATAATCGGCAAAACGATTTTACTAAATTTACACAAGCTATTGAACTGATACATTGCGAAATAGCGACTTTATTGGCTTTGACTTCTCCTTTTAAGGAAGAAGAGTTTTCTAAGATCTATCAGAAGCAATTAAGTTTTATTCCGAAAGTATTAAAAAATTTTGTCAAAGCCGGCATTTCGAAATCAGCGATGAATACATTTGCGGGTATCAACGCGACGATTAAAAGCCAACAACCTGATTTACAGCGCGTGTATGGAAGCAATTCTTATTTTGAAACAGTGGGATTTATCGGAGCCAATCGCAGCGTAGCGGAAGTGATTGAAAATCCTGCTATTCAACATGTCGACCTCTATGTAGGCGAATTTAATCACAACATTAATACCAATCAAGAACATAATGAATATGTTGTTGGCGATATTCAAGGTGAAGTTGAATCTTTGCTCAAGGCTAAACCTAAGACAGAACATCTCACGGTGGCAGTAGATTGTACGATTGATTACATTCATTCAAATAAAGTAGAAGCTTTGTTAAAACATTTTTCCCTTCAAATTCAAGCAGGGAAACTCAACTTTGTCTTCTTTCGTAGTGGCCAGAAGTTTGATATGCTAGGGATGGATAATTATTATGGAAGCAACTTTTACATGATAAATAATGGGAGTGATCATTGGAAAGGATTCAATGATTTACTCAAGCACGATGCTTATAAAACAGATCCTTTGAGTGTACAATGGTTTTGTTTAGTCAATAAATGTGCTCCACAAGCAACGGATGCTTATCGTCGGCAAATATTTGACAATACCCGTGAAATTTTAAATCAAGTTCCGCTTTCTTTAAAACCCGGAAATAATCCCCATGTGAAGGTTTGCACGGTAAGTCAAGAAATGGATCCTTGTTTTATTGATATTAAATTATTAAGCCCTAAATTAGCGACTTCAGAAATAGAGTCTATGCTTTATCAAAGATTTATAGATCAGCAAGCAAAAATTCATTTTCGCGGCAGCTTTGGCTTCTATCATACAAATGTGAATTTTATTCCAGATCAAGACGGAAGGGTAAATATTCGCATTAATCCGGGTTTAAATCCCGACGAAGTCAAGCTCATTATTGATTTTCTAAAAGAATTAGCTGATCGTATCGAAAAATAATACCAAGCACTAAAATCATCAATTAAAAATAGAGATAACAAATCCTTCCTCTCCTGCCGCTTGTGGCAGGGGAAGGATTTAGTCATTCATTTGCCTACGTAGTTTTTACGGATTACTATTTTTACTAAGATAGGGGAAAGTTAAACTGTTTTTAAATCACCCAACTTAGGAGGCAAACATGCTATCAAAATTATATGCAGAAACAAGCCAAGGTAACGTGCGTTACTGGCAATCCAGTGGTACAGGCCCAACAATCGTTTTTTTACCAGGCAATTCGTGCAATGGAAGAGAATTCAAAAGACAGTTAGACAGTCATCTCGGTGAAACATTTCGCTGTTTAGCGCTAGATATCAATCCCGTTAGAGGCAAGCATGATTTTACAGCTGTTCATCCAAACGAAGACTGCTCTATGATGCAAAAAAGCGCTTATGTCGCTTTAGAAATTCTTTCTCAATTAAATATAAATGCTCAAGACGTTGTCTTCTTTGGACATGGTTATGGAGCAGATGTCGCTATGCAAATTGCTGCGTGGCAGGAAGAAAAGCGCGAACCTGTGAAAGGTGTCATTGCGGCTGGTTATGCGGCTGTTGAAAATAGTATGGCAGGAATTGCGGCTGGTTATCATTTTTCACATGAAGTGAGCGAAGCTCTTTCGAAAGAAATGCTCACTGAAGCAGATGGTAAACTATACGCTGAAAAAGTAGGTTTTAATCCTGACGATGAAGAAGAGAAATTTGCCGTCAAAGCAGCCTTTAAAACAGACGGCAAATATCGTGCTGAAATGTTTAAAACTTTTGAAAAAAGCTTGAACGAGAAGCAATTCGTCGAAAAGACAGCCACACGCATTGCCATCTTATTTGGCTCCTTGGATCCTAACGTCAATTCTGATTATCTTCACTCATTAAAAAACGAATTAGGTCATCTTACGATCAAAACAATCGAGGGAGCACCCCAAGTAAGTTTTTGGACGCATGCTCATGAAGTAAATAATTTTATTGAAAATTTTATTAAAACATCTTAATAATTTATGTTCACTAACTTAGAATAAACATAAATTTCTAGGTTAGTGAATATTATTTAATTGAAAACAATTCTAATTTTTGTTAAATTTCTAACTATGAATGATTTAACTGAATTATTAAGTCGATATTCTACTAAGCATGATAAAAAAATCAAAGAGATCTGCTCGCCTCTAAGCCAATTTCTTGGGATTCCTCATTTTACTTATTATTTTATTGAAGCAGACGGCACGTTTGGATGTATAGCGAGTAATATTGAGTTCATGGAATATTATTATTCCGAAAATATTTTCTTACACAATCCTTACATGGGACATCCTGATCTATTTCGTTCAGGTTATGCTTTTCTGCCGTGTACTTTTGATGACAACACTCAAAAAATTTTACGTAAGCGTTTTCTAGCCGATCATTTATTTTTGATGTTGAAAAAATCAGAAGGCAGAATCGAAGGTTTTATTTTTGCGGATTCCTTTCTAGATCTGCAACAATCTTCTCATTATATGTCACAAGTGGATCTCTTAGTCAAATTTGGCCGCTATTTTAAAAGAGAAGCGACTGATCTGATTGGCAAATTACAAGCTGACCGTTTTAATATGCAGAAATATCGACAAGATGATTTTTTAGTTGTTACTCCAGATCTTCCTCTAATTGCAAGCAATGAACAGACACAGCAATTCTTAAAATCTATATCGGGTCTTACTCCACAAGAAGAACGTTGTTTAGAACTTTTTAGACAGGGGAAGTCGGCGCAAAACACCGGGGCTATCTTGGGAATATCCAATAGAACGGTAGAGACACATTTTGAAAATATGAAGAGAAAACTGGGATGCGCTTCAAAGTGGGATCTCTTAGAGTATTAAATTTTGATTCGTGGATATTAGAAAAATCAAGGATGAGCATTGATAAAGAAAAATTTACAATGTTTTAGATCCTCTTATAAAGCTATTTCCACTCCTCCAAAAAGTTAAAGGTAACCGTTCAGATCCCCTCCTTTCGTCGAGGTAAAGAAGGTAATCAGGCCGTCTCG
>JASBUW010000194.1 GCA_030147755.1 Parachlamydiaceae bacterium | reverse complement strand
TGCGGTTAGCAGTGCAACTAGTCGGCGCCCTTGTAGCACTGCTAACCGCAGTGCAATAGGTTGTGCATTAAATCCCAGAACGAGCGCTAAACGCGCTCGGTCTGGGCTAATGCAGTGATAGTGCTACCGCACAGATAAAACCAGTCTTTTTAAGTATATTTTGACCAACTACTAAAAAGGTCACTGTTACTTTTTGATATTAGCAACGAAGTTGCTTGGGGGCTCCAAACACTTGCGCGTAAATCTAAAAAGTTCTTCCTATAAGGATGAGAAAATGACAGCGAAGCAATTTGGACCTCTTGGAGCTCACACTTCTGCATCTGGTGGTGTACACCGTGCTTTACAGGAAGGCAAAGACATTGAGGCGACAACAGTTCAATTGTTTACCAGCAATCAAAAGCAGTGGAAAGGGCGTCCTTTAACGCCAGAAATGGTGGAGGCTTGGCAGCGTGCGTTACAAGAAACCCAGCTCAGTCAAATTATGAGTCATGATAGTTATTTGATTAATTTGGGTGGGCCACGTTTAGATATTTTAGCCAAAAGCCGTGAAGCTTTTCGAGAAGAAGTAGAGCGTTGTGTACAATTAAATATTCCTTACTTAAATTTTCATCCAGGCGCTGCTTTAGATAGCGATTTGCAAGAATGTTTAGATCGTATTGTAGAAAGTCTTTTGTTAGTTAAGCCTTTTTTAGAGCAGGGGAAAACGCGTTTGTTATTGGAAACGACAGCCGGGCAAGGGTCTACAATTGGACATCGATTTGAACATTTAGCCTATATTATCGAGCGCGTGAAAGATCATTTGCCCATAGGAGTATGTATCGATACGTGTCATATTTTTGTGGCCGGTTATGATGTGCGCACAGCAGCTGATTGGGAAAAAACATTGGCAGAATTTGATCGTCTCATCGGACTGTCTTTTTTATATGCGTTTCATTTAAATGATTCCTTAAAAGGATTAGGCTCTCGCGTGGATCGCCACCAACCTTTGGGAGAAGGTCAAATTGGATGGGAGTGTTTTCGCTTTTTGATGACAGATGCGCGGACACGTCATTTGCCTAAGTATTTAGAGACGCCAGGTCGCGTAGAATTATGGAAAAAAGAAATTCAGCAATTAAAAGAGTTAGCGATTATTTAAAGTGAGGGAAATTCTTCATGCGTACCAAAATTAAAGAATTGAAGCATCCACGTGAAGGAACAGCTTCTTTAGTAGGACAAGAATTGTCTATTAAAGGATGGGTGCGCACTGTGCGTAATCAGAAGACGTTTACTTTTGTCGAGATCAATGATGGATCTACCCTGTCCAATTTTCAAGTCATTTTGACACCGGAAGTTCCTCAATATATTCATTTAGTTGATCAATTGTCGACAGGAGTTTCCGTCGCTGTACGAGGAGTCATTGTAGAGAGTCCGGCTGCCGGACAAAGCTTAGAAATGCAAGCGACGGCCGTTACGATTTTGGGAAAGTGCGATCCTGAAACATATCCTTTACAGAAGAAACGTCACTCTTTCGAGTTTTTACGCACGATTGCGCATTTACGTCCACGGACGAATACATTGGGGGCTGTGACACGTGTACGCAATGCATTGGCGTATGCTACGCATCAATTCTTTCAAGAACGTGGATTTCTTTATCTGCATACTCCCGTTGTCACGGCATCTGATTGTGAAGGGGCTGGAGAAATGTTTCGTGTGACTACTCTGGATTTGACCAATCTTCCTAAGACTTCAGAGGGAGAAATTGATAATACCAAAGATTTTTTCAGTAAACCTGCTTATTTAACGGTTTCGGGACAATTGAATGCGGAGATTTATGCGTGTGCCCTGTCGGATGTTTATACATTCGGACCCACTTTCCGTGCGGAAAATTCGAATACATCGCGTCACTTGGCTGAATTTTGGATGATAGAGCCTGAAATGGCTTTTGCAGACATCAGTGATAATATGGACTGTGCAGAAGCTTATTTAAAGCATATCATAAAATATACGTTAGAGCATTGTGATGAAGACATGCAATTTTTTAATAAACTAATTTCTCCCGGTTTAATTGAGCGCTTAGAACAGATTGTCAATACGCCCTTTGAAAGAACAAATTATACCTATGCAGTGCGTATTTTGGAAAAAGCGGATAAATCGTTTGAATTCCCGGTAAAATGGGGACTCGATTTGCAGTCTGAGCATGAGCGTTATCTGGCAGAAGAGTTTTTTGGAAAACCTGTGATTATTACAGATTATCCCAAGCAAATTAAGGCTTTCTATATGCGCACGAATGAAGATGATAAAACGGTGGCAGCGATGGACGTATTGGTGCCAAAGATCGGAGAAATCATTGGTGGTAGTCAGCGTGAAGAGCGATTGGGCCATTTGGAAGCTAAATTGAGAGAATTTAATTTGCCTGTAGAAGACTATTGGTGGTATTTAGATCTGCGTCGATATGGATCTGTTCCGCATGCGGGTTTTGGAGCAGGCTTTGAGCGTCTTGTACAATTTGTGACAGGGATGGAAAATATCCGGGATGTAATTCCTTTTCCAAGATATCCTGGAAAGGCAGATTTCTGATGCAAAGATAAATATTTTTAAGCCATCACAGCCAAAATAGCCATCTTTGACTGCTCTTTTTCGAGATAGCGCTGAATATGACGTTGTACTGCACCTGCCACCAGGCTTTCAGCTTCCATTAGCGCGTCTGCCATGCAGCGTGAACGAATTTTAAGCAAACGATTGATCTGATCAATATTGAGCAAAGTAATAGAGGGATTTTGACTCAATTTAGGCTCTACATTACGTGGCACGCTTAAATCGATAATAAGCTTCTGCTGATTAATCGCATAGGGATGAGCGTTTTGTCGCGTAATCAAATAATCAGGTGATTTAGTCCCAAAAATAATCCAATCATAATCAGGCCAATTTTTTAAATTGTCCCATTCTAAATGATGAATATCATATGTCTCTGAAAAAAGGCGCGCTTGCTCGTCAGAGCGATTACACAACGTGATATCGTGAAAATTTCTACTCTTTAAAAAATTTAAAATCTTTTGATTAATTTCTGAAGCGCCTACAAATAATAAACGCGCTTGTTCAGGTTTCGCAAATAATTGTCGTCCTGTTTGTAAAATTGCATGCTCTAAATTGGGCATGCCGCGTCCTAACTGCAGTTCATGTCGAATCTTTTTGGCAATTCCCAAAGCTTTCTGAAACAAATAATGTAATTCTTTGGGAAGCGTATGATACTCCACAACGCTTTCATAAGCCATTTTTACTTGTCCTTGAATTTCTGTTTCTGCAATGATCGCGCTATCCAAACCAGATGTCACGCGTGTCAAATGACAAAAACAATCCGCTCCAAAGAAAGAATAAAGCTTGTGATCAAATTCCTCTTCCACCTCCATACGCAAAATGTTCAGTAAATAACTATGAGTAGCGGTTAGATCCTCTGAATTAAAATAAATCTCTGTTCGGTTACACGTTGAGAGTAAAACAAAATAATGCTCATCATGAACGGCTTGTAATGCTCCAAAGCGCTTTTGACAAGCTTTTGCGAGCTGTTCGCGTAGTTTTAAATCTGCTAATTTGTGATTGATGCCGACTACTCCTATGCGCATTATAAGTAACTCCTCTTGGTATCTTTAATCAGTCGGAACAGTTTGTCTTTTGCACTTTTATAAAAAAAAGACTAATTATTGCCAACTTATCCTTTGAAATGTTGAGACTGATCAGTATTGAGCTTGAATATTAAAACTGTTTTTGTTGAATTCAATATCAATTAACAATTATTTTATTTAAGTTTTAAAATTATAGATTATAATTAATCTGTTTATTTATTTGTTGTTAACTTTTAAATATAGAGGTGTTTATGCAATTTCCAGATTTTACAGCTCACTCTTTAGGGGCAAATTGGCCTGTTCAATCACAACAAACCAATCAGACTGAAGTAGAGCAAGTGACTGAGCAGTTTCAGTCTTTATTAGAGGAGCCAACAGTATCAAAAGAACCCTCTACTTTGAGCAGTGCAGAAAGCGTTAAGCAGCGACAAGAGCATTTAGGGCCTTCTATTTTTGAAAGAATTCAAGAAGGTGATGTAGAGGAATTGAAATTATTAGCAAAATTTCCGGAAGATTTCCATCTCAAAAATCAAGAGGGGGATACATTACTAGGCGCTGCCCTTAAAGAAGGAAAATCAAACATCGTGAGCTTCTTATTAGACGAAGATCAAAAAGTGCGTCAAAATCCTGCTACAGCAGGTTTAGGACTAGATGTGAATGTAAAGAACCATAAAGGATTTACTCCTCTTTTTCAAGGATATCGCTTTGCTCTTAATCATAATGATGATTTTGAACCGTTGCGTTTATTATTAAAGAGAGAAGATCTCTTGATTAATGATCCTGTGATTTTGGGAGCAAATGGTCTCAACCTGACTATTTTAGAAGCTGCTTGTGAGCTTGGTTGGAAAGATGTTGTAGAAGATGTTTTAGCTCATCCTGCTATTCAAGTAAATAAAGAAGATCAGGAGGGATATACGCCCATTTTGAAAGCTTATCAAGCGCAATGCTCTGAAAAAACGCCAAGCCATGCAGCGATTGTAAAAATATTAATGAACCGTCCTGATATCAATCTTGCCGCTAAAGTGATTCGTGAAATTCCCGGACAAAATTTCACTTTAGAGTATTCTTTGTTATCTATTGCGTGTTTGAACGGGGACACAGCAATGGCAACAGACTTAATAAACAGAAGAATTTTTGCTGGTGATGCAGAGCATCTTTTCAAAGCGCAATTAACTGCTTATCAAAGTGGTAATGTGCATTTAATTCCACTTTTTAGTTAATATGGTTTTTCTCTTTTCTAATTCATTTTTTCTGGAGCAGCTAGTTTGACTAGCTGCTTTTTTTATTATTTAAAAATTTAATTTTAATTTTTAATATCAAAAGAAACAAATTAAAAATTTAATTATTTAACAAATTATATTTTTAATTTGTTTAACATTGTATAGTTTTTATTTTAGATGACATTTAATTAAATTAAAATCATAATATTTAACTAAAATTAATTTTTTATGTTCTAATATTATGGTGTGTAGTTTTGAATTTTCAAGAAATGTTAATGATCAAAACATTTTTTTAGATGATTTAAGTTTAATTTTTAATTTTGCTCAACAAGAAGTGATTGTATCTGAGCCTATAAAAAATGAAATTAAAAAGACAAAAACTTTTTTTAGTGGATTTAGTAAAAATTTTTTAGAAGATGAAAAAGAAAATTTATCACCTAATTCTAAACGGCCGCGTTTAATAGAGACTATTAAGATAGAAGAACCAAGCCCATTAGAATGTGAACAAATTTTGCAAGTAGCGGAAGAAGTTATTCGCGATTACTTTACTGTTCTTATGCCAACCGAATGGTTTGCAGTGAGTTGCGAAAATCATGTCGTTAAGTTCAATTTTCCTGCGAATTTACTCAAAGAGAACCGTTTGATTTATATCATTAAAAATAAAGTTAAGGGGCGTTATCTCATTGGAAAGACGGGAAATGGATTAAGGAAGCGTTGTGGAAATTATCTTAATGAAATGAAGAACTTTAAAGATAAGGGCGGAAACTCCGGTCGTCAACAGTTTTTACGTGATTTTAAAGCAAATCCTACTCATTTTGAGGTAGGCGTTTTATATGTTTTGGATGCTAATGAAGATTTAAATGAGCTGGAAACTCTTTGTATTGACTGCAAACGTTTAGTCCTTCCTCTCTATAATGATCGTCGCGGAGGCGGTGGCGGGTTAAGTCATGCAGAAGAAAATCCTCTCACCTATGCGATTCCACGACCTGAAACAGGACAACTAACACCTGAAAAATGTTATCGTTATATCAAAGATGAGCTAGGGCAAATTCGGTTAAACCTCACGCCGCGTTTTAAGAAAAAAATTCAAGAGCTGATGACACAGGATCCGGAAAAGCATCAAGGATTTTATTATATCGTTAGGCATATCAAGACAGGAAGAACTTATATCGGAACATCCGGTCATCCTGATAAGCGGGTGAGGCAGCATGGTTATAAGGCTGAATATGGGGATCCCACAAACGAAAAATATGATCTAGATCAATTAACAGGTAAGTTACATGAAGCAATGGGAGAAGATCCTGAAGGCTTTGAAGTGGGGCTCTTGCCTATCGGTCCTGCTGAGAAGATTTCTCCTGAGGCTGTCAATCAATTCATTTTCCTGAAAACTATCCAAAAAGTAGAAGAATTTCTTATGTATGTCAAGCAGTCCTTTGCTGAACAAGGAGGATTCAATTGCCAAGCAGGAGGAGGGCCTATTGCAGCTTTCAAAAGGAAGGGAACACCTAGACGGCTCTGCTTTTAAAGTACGCGTTCATGAAAGTTATGCTGTTGAATAAAGTGGCGTAGCTCTTCTACATTTAGCCATTCTGTATTCGTATGAGAGGCATACACAAATCCAGCTGGGACAGGTTTCCCTTCAATGCGACAGACAGGTGTTTCTCCATAAATAGGTTCATCACGTGCTAATTCAGGTAAAATCACATAATGATCTTGAAATTCGATGGTGTGCCGCGTATCGTCGGCACTGATCATGAGTTCATTCAATTTTTCACCTGGTCGAATCCCGCAAAATTCTTTGGGAAATTGCGGAGCAAGTGCTTCAGCTAAATCGGTAATTCTCACACTGGGAATTTTAGGAATAAAGATTTCTCCCCCCTTCATCCATTCAAAACAGTGACATACAAACTGAACAGCTTGCTCGAGTGTAATCCAAAAACGCGTCATACGTTCATCGGTAATGGGCAGCGCTTTAATGCCTTGCTCGAGCAGTTTGCCCCAAAAAGGCAGGATGCTGCCGCGACTGCCGGCGACATTGCCATAGCGCACAACAGAAAAGGTGGGGTACTTTCTAGCGCCGACATAGGCATTGCCGGATACAAATAACTTGTCGGAGCACAACTTAGTGGCCCCATAGAGATTCACGGGATTGACTGCTTTATCTGTAGATAAAGCAATCACTTTACGCACACCGCAATTGATGGCCGCATCGATAATATTCATCGCACCATAAATATTAGTTTTAATGAATTCAGAGGGATTATATTCTGCCGCTGGCACTTGCTTCAATGCTGCGGCATGCACGATTAAAGTGACTTCATGGAACGCACGCATTAAACGCGAAGCATCGCGGATATCGCCTAGAAAATAACGGATTTTAGGATGATCGAAAATGGGATCGCTACGTCGCATTTCCCATTGTTTCCATTCATCGCGACTAAAAATAATCACTTTGCGACACGTGTTTTCTGTCAAAATATGTTTAGCTAAGGCACGTCCAAAGCTGCCCGTTCCGCCGGTAATGAGAATGGTTTGGTCATCAAAAATTGACATGGCAGTTCCATTTGAACATGTGAAGCACTGTAGCGCAGGGCGTATCTTAAAATGATAGCGCCCTAGATTCGGAATTCTTTTGCCCTCAGTTGAACTTTCGGTTTGAGGGCAATATTGGTTTAATATTGCCCTCAAACCGAAAGTTTAACTGAAGGCAAAATAATCTCGAAGCTAGGATGCTAGCATTTTTAAGACACGCCCTGGGCTAATGCAGTTAGAGTGCTACCGCACAAATGGCAAACAGTCTATGTACACAGTGAACCTATACCTTGATTAATATATATTAATATATGTATAATTAAAGCAAAAGGAGTCAAAAATGAGAAGGAAAGCTGTGACTTATACTATACCACAAAATTTGGATGCAATTTTGCATGCTAAAGTTGGTCGTGGAAGAATGAGCCAATTTGTTACTCAAGCTTTGTGGGAGGCTTTAAAAAAAGAAGAACATGCAATACTTAAAGAATTTTTAGAAGCAGATAAAGATCCTGGAGATAGAGAGGTAAGGCAGAGTTTTTCTGACATTGAAGGAGAGGATTTTATAGGATTAGAAGATTTCAATTTTGGGGAAGATGATGAAGGATGATTATCCCAAAAGAGGGGAAATTTATTGGGTGCGTTTGGATCCTACCGACGGAAAAGAAATTAATAAAACACGGCCTTGTGTAGTTATTTCTAGTGATCTTGCTAACCAATCAGAATTGATCGTGGTTGCTCCTATTACAAGCAATGTTAAGAAAGTGCTCTCTAAAATAGAGGTTAAAATAATTTTAAAAGGACAGGATGGTAAAATTATTCCTAGACAAATGAGATCAATAGATAGAACGAAAAGATTAGGTAAAAAAATTGGTTGTCTTTCTGCTGAAGAGATGAAACAAGTAGATGAAACATTAAGAGTCATTTTAAATTTATGATTAGGCCTGCTGCCAGCCCCATGTCAAGACATGAGCGATCTCTTTTTGTTCTTGACGTAGCATCATCAGGCGGTCGAATCCGACCGCAACGCCGCAACAATCGGGTAAACCCTTTCCAAGGGCTTTGAGGAAGTGTTCATCCGGAGGAAGTGTCTCTTTGCCTAACGCTAAACGTAGGGCATTGGCTTCTTCGAAACGTTGACGCTGCTCTTCTGCGTTGGCAAGCTCATGGTAGCCATTCGCAAGCTCTACTCCTTGGTAATAAAGCTCGAAACGTTCAGCAACTTGTTCGTCTTGATGCCAGCGTTTCTGTGCTAAAGCAGCTTGTGAGGCGGGATAATAGGCTAATACACATAATTCTTCTTGTCCCAATTTGGGCTCAATTTTGGATCCTAAAATGAGATTGAGTAACGCATCTTTACCTTCTTCTTGTACACTTGGATAAAAAGGAATGTGGTATGCTTGAATATAGGCAAAGAGGTCTTGTTCAGTCGCTGTCACATAATCGATGCCTGTTTCTTGTAGAAAAATATCGCGGTAATTCACGATTTGATAAGGTAAAGGCCCTACAAAAAGGCGTGCAAAATCCACAGTTTCTTCTATCATTTGCTCTAAGCTAAAGCCTAAGCGATACCATTCAGCCATCATGAATTCTGGATTGTGCTTGACGCTATGTTCTCCATCGCGAAAGACATGTGACAATTGATAAATATCGCCCATGCCTTCAGCCAATAAACGCTTCATTCCATATTCTGGAGAGGAATGCATGTAATGTTTTTCGACACCCTGATAAAGAGCCACAATTAAATCGATATGCGCATCTACAGAGGCTTGTGCAGTGAGAATGGGACAATCGACTTCTAACACAGCACGTTCTTCAAAAAAAGCACGCGCTGTTTTCAGCATAAGGGCACGGTCTTGCAAACGTGCCACTTGTGAATCAAATCTGGAGGGGAACATCACACTATTCAGAGACGCGTGAGACATATTCGCCTGTACGTGTATCGACTTTAATTTTTTCACCTTGATCTACGAAAATAGGTACCTGAATTTTAGCGCCACTTTCTACGATAGCGGGCTTCATCACACGTCCGGAAGCGGTGTCGCCTCTGACTCCTGGCGAAGTTTCTGTGATGACCATTTCCATGAAGGTAGGGGGCTCTACGTTAACTGGAGAACCATTGTAGAAAATGATCTCATAAAGATGATCGTCAATCAACCACTGCGCCGTATCGCCAATATTTTCAAAAGGAATGGTAATTTGTTCATAAGACTTTTCGTCCATAAACACGACGCCATCCGCCTCTTTATACAACATACGCATCTGAGAATCAGAAACGTCTGCGAGATCCAGCTTTTCACCCGATTTAAAGGTGCGTTCAATCACACGTCCTGTTAATAAATGTTTCATTTTCATGCGATTAAAGGCTTGGCCTTTTCCCGGTTTGACAAATTCATTGCTAATGATCGTATAAGGTTGACCTTCTACTTCGACTTTGAAACCGCCTCTAATTTCATTGGTGCTGACTTGTTGTGCCATAACTATCCTTCATTAAGTGCTTAAATTGAAAGTGGCCACTATAGCGCAAAAACGTGTGAAAAGTCTAGTTTTTATCTTAAAAATTGAAATTTTAATAATAGTTTAAGATTTAAAATTAAGAATGTTGGTGTAGTTATATGTTGTTTTGTGAAATTAAAATTGATTTTTATTATTAAATGTGATATAATTATAAATCCAGTTAAAAATCAAAAGGAGTAATTAAATGCAAGCAGCAGGATTACATACACATCCTTCACCGTCTACTTTACTAAGTGCAGGTGATCAAGAGCAAAAAGTGATACAAAGAAAATCGCAAGGGAGTGATGTCCTTATCTTATCATTATTACCGGATGAAGTTTTAAAAAAGATCGCAGAACAGCTAAAGGATAACCCCACTATTCGTCGTTTGAGTCGAGTTTGTGAGCGTTTCCATAGAGTTGCAGGTGAAGTATTAGCAGAGCGTGCTTTCCCTGAGTTTATAGCCATTAAGACACAATTACAGGCAATGCAAGCTCAAGTTCAGGCAGCACGGCCTCAAGTGGGAAGTTTAGGCGGAAGAAAGATTACAGTTATTTCTAGTGGTTCAGTTAATCGGAATACAATGGAAGCTGATCAGCAAGCTTTAACTCGATTAAGAGACGCAAAATTAGCAAAATTAACAAATTATAACACTTATATTCTCTATTTAGAGAGCTGTGCTACTCAGAAAAATGTCGTCGCTATTGAACAAATAAAAAAGGTTAAAGCAGAAATAAATGCGCTTCAAAGCCAGATTGTAGCAGATGCTCAAGAAGGGATAACACAATTAACTGCTAATTTAAGCTTGGCAAGCTCCGCACAAAGAATGCGCCGTACTATGTTTGGATAATAATTGATTAGCTCTTAAAAAATCCATAACGTCAAATTAAAGAATTTGATGTTATGGATCGAATGGTCATACTTATCTTATAGCACATTTCTTAATGGAGTTTTGTTTTATTGTCATAACTACCTCTCATATCTAAGATGATATGAGAATCATCTGTTTTGATATATCTTTTCATTTTTTTTCAATTTTTGAGAAGGAGGGTATTCAATAATTCCTCAAATCCATAAGATGTGCAAAAATGGAGGCATCATGTGGTTTAAAGAGTATCGCGATTATCCGATCGATCGTCCTTTAATCAAAGAACAGGTTGAACCCAGTCATGGGATCATTGGGTGCGAAATGCACGATCTCAATGGATGGGGAACCGAGATGCATCGCTTTAAGCCACGTAAAAAAGGATTATGGGCACGACTCATGCGCTATCTTTTTCGGGAGCGCCCTCATGGATGATCCTCGACAGCAGCATGGCAATCATACATGGGACCTCCTTTTACATTATTATCGATGTCCTAAGTGTGGCTATATTTTGGAGAATCGCGATAAATTTGAAGCGCATTTTAGTCGTTTGCAAAAGCAATTGGTTTGTTCACGTTGCCAACATGCATTTACTGTTACAAAGAAAATTAAACCGAGATTTGGTCCACTTTTAGGGCACAATCCAGAAGTCGCAGATTAAAACACACGACCTAAGGAGGTTTTTATGGATCCAACGACCCATCTAACAGAACAAGAACAACTGTTACAAGAAAAGATTGCTCGTGATACTTTAGAACGCTATTCAGGTTCACCTGTGGATCAATTTCAGCCTTATGTTTTATTAACTAATTTTTCCAAATATGTGCAATACTTTGCTGAAGCACGTCAAGTGCCGGTTATTGAAGGATCCACTTTTAAAGTGGCGCATTCACCTAGTGAAAAAGTTTCCATTTTAGACTTTAAGATTGGTTCTCCAGCAGCAGCATTGGTTATTGATTTATGCGCTTTTTTGCCTATTCGCGCGACGCTGCTATTAGGAATGTGTGGAGGACTCCGCCGTCATTATCAAGTAGGAGATTATTTTGTTCCCATTGCCAGTATCCGGGCAGAAGGGACATCTGATTTTTATTTTCCTTCTGAAGTCCCTTCTTTAGCCAATTTTTTAGTTCAAAAAGTAGTGACGAATGTGCTAGATGAAGAAAAATCCACTTATTATGTGGGAATTACACATACAACCAATAAGCGTTTTTGGGAATTTGATCATGATTTTCAAACGCGTTTAAAATCCACACGACCACAATCCATTGAAATGGAATGTGCAACTTTATTTATGGCAGGGTATAGCCACAAGTTGCCAGTAGGAGCGTTGCTTTTAATTTCTGACCTTCCCCTCAATCGTGATGGCATCAAAACTAAGAAAAGCTCTGAACAGGTTTTTCAGGCATATACAAGAGATCATGTTGAAAAAGGCGTAAAGATGATGCAAGCTTTAGATGAATCTCTGAAGCACGAAGCACGCGGCATTTTTCGTGGTAGTCGACGTCGTTTTGAAAGTACAGTTTCTTAAAGCGTGAGAATGCTTGAACCCATATGTAATGGACCTGATGGACCTAGTAGACTGCCTGGACCTAATGGACGGAGAAACAAATGTTTTTTCTGTCCATTAGGTCCTGGCAGTCTACTAGGTCCATCAGGTCCATTACATATGGGTTCAAGCATTCTCGCCTAAATTAAACAGGTATATCTGCAATAGTGGGTGGTCGTTCACCTGTTGTGGGATTAATCACAGGAGTTCCTGTTTCAGATGTTGCAGCAACTTCTGTTTTAATTCCTAAAATCTGTTCTATCATCGCCATGATTAGAGCTTGCAGTGCGAGTAGTTGTTCTTCATCCACCTCTTTCAAATTCTTTGCTAAAGCTTTCATGATGTTCTGCATCACTTGTCCACTTTCTATTTGATCTTGATTGAGAAGTGAACGAGCTACATCAGCATAAACTCCTAGTGTCTCATCTTGAGCTAAATTGTTAAGAGCGTTCATCACAACACTAAGAGAGGATTGATTATTCATCAAAGTGGTGACTAAAGCATAACTTACAAGCGCTTGTGCCATTAAATTGCGTTCTGCAGGCATTGTTTCTGAAAAACCAAATAAATCACCTATTAATTTCTCAGCCGTTTGTTGTGCAATCCATTGCTCAATAGTTTTACGGCCGGTTTGAACTAAATCTGATGAAGGTTCTGCTAATAAGAAGTTCAAAGATTGCATAATAGCAACACTTTCTAAAAGCTGACGAGCGACGCGTTTTTCATTGAGAGGTTTATCAGATTCTACTTCAATGCCCGGTAAGAGAGGATTAAAGAAGTTTTTAAGCGTATTAAACGTCATGAAATTGGCAATATCTTCTGAAGTAGAGGGAAAATCCTTGAAATTGTTCAAAAGAGGTTTCAAAGCTTTTGAAAGGACAATATTAGCCATTTTCTCCTCAATCATTTGATCTAATTGTCCGATGACTGGATCTAATTCTTCCACAGACAATCCTTCCCATCCAGAAGGTAAAGCATTGGCCATCGCAGCATAAACAGGATTATCGTAAGGGGGAGTAGGCGGTGTTGAATTAGCTGCTTCTTTCGCCATGCCATTATACGGTCCTTCTTCAGTTGTGGAAGGAATAATGCCTAGAACAGCAAGCTGCAACATCAGTTCCGGTTGTTGACCTAAAAGGATGCGTTCATCCGTACCGGCTTGTTCTGTTTTATTCTTTTTTAATTCTTTTAATTCATCACGGAGGATCATCATACTCAGGAGTTCAGGTTCTTTCTTGAGAAGGGGCTTGAAAATCGTTGCAGCGGCTTCTAGTGATGTTTCAGCTAAAGTAGAGAATAAGCTATAAGAGGCGACAGCAGGAGGCATCGATAAGGAATTTTGTAGTTGTCCAATCATTTGATCAATTTCAGAAGCAGACAACTCTTCCCATCCTACTGGCAAAGCTTCTGCTAGCGCTGCATACACAGGTTTATCATAAGGGGGTTCTCCTGCAGCCGCGGCTTGTTTAGCCATCCCATCATAAGGACCTCCTCCGATGGTTGGAGGCATCACGCCCATTCGAACAAGTTTGAGTGCAAGAGCGGGCTTTTCTCCTAAAATAAAACGCTCTCCCGTTGAAATTGATTGCATATCATTCTGTTTGATGTCTTGTAACTCTTTTATTAAAGTCAGTTTTTCTAAATTTTTCCTGACTCCGGGTGATCGAGATAAACGGACTAAAAGATTGAAAAGTTCATCACTGGGAATGCCTTTTTCTGCTTCTCCCAAAGTGAATAATGCCTGAACAAGATTCATCATATCGGCCATCGCTTTCACTAGGCTGATTTTAGGTTTTTGCGTAGAGGGTGGCGGTTGAGCCGTTGTGGCTTCACCTGTAGCCGGTTCTTCTGTTTCAGGTTCAGCTTCTGTTTTTGTCGGATCTTCTACTAGTTCTGGGTAAGTCGCAATCACTTCGTAAAGTATTTCTGTCAAAGCGGCTAAATTTAAAGTATCTGCCTGGGGATTACCTTGAATAGAAGGGGGTAAATCAGGATGCTGCATCTCTATAGAGGAATTTGCATCTGCTTTGTCTGCTAAAATCATAGAATCAGTCAATAAACCAAGAGGGAGAGAATCTTCTGCCTTGCTGGGTTCTTGAGAATCTGTCACTTGATTGACCCAATTTGAGGCATGAGGCGTTAATTTGGGTCCAGGAGAGTTAATATCGCTCATAGAGCTCCTTAAAATTAATTAATAATATTAGGAAGAATGTGCCTGTGCCTGCGCGGACGTTTGGGCTGTTAATAAAGTCTCTAATATCAAGTGCGCGCGCTGCTTCACTTCGGTATATTCGGAATAATCAGAAGAGGTCTTGATCACCAACTTTAAAGCTGCACAAGCGGATAAAAGATCGCGCAGATAGAGATAACAATCCGCTGCATAAAAATAAGGCAAAGGATTAGCAGGATCTAATAAACTACAGCGTACATAACAATCTGCTGCAATTGCATAGTCTTTCAGCATGAAACAAGATGTCGCGTAGCTATAGAGGAATTGAAAGTTAGAAGGGTAACAAGTAACGAGAATGGTAAATAAAGACTTCGCTTTAGCGAAATGACCTGCCGCATATAATTGATAGGCTTTTTCGTAAATGATTAGAGTGAGTTTTTCATCCAAATTCAGAGATTCTTTAGTGAGGATGCCTTGTTGTAAAAGATAATCAATTAAATATTTTTTATCTTTTTCAAATTCTTTCAGTTTTTCTGCTTTTTGAGAGTCTTGCTTCGCCGCCGACCTTCGGTATTTTAACATAAAAAACCTATTATTATAGAATTTAGATATCTCTAATTTTATTATAATATAAATTATAATTTTTTAGTGAATTAATTTAATTTATAATTAATAACAAAATAACAAGTAAAGATAAGGTTCTAAGTCGTTAGTGTGATATAAGCTTGCTTTTAACGCTTAAAATGCTTTAATAACAAGATTATACCTACTCAGAGAATCGTCAAAAGTTTAACGCAGAGACGCAAGAGACGCAAAGGCGCGGAGAAAGGCAAGGAATGGATAGCAAAGGTTCTTCAATCTTTTAAGGAATGTGATAAGAAAATTCGAATTTTATGTTTTTGAATCTATCTTGCCTTACTCCGCGCCTTTGAGTCCCTTGCGTCTCTGCGTTAAATTTTGACGATTCTCTGAGTAATTACATAAGATAGAGAATGAAAAGGGAAATAAGCATGGTCAAACCCTGGTATTTTAGTCGTTTTTTTCAATATGCAGTGGGAACATTATTAGTTCTGTCCATCATTTTTATCTTTTATAAAGTGGCTTTTTTACTGACACCCTTTCTCGATTTTATTTCATCCCTTGCTGCACCGGTGATCATTTCTTTTTTATTTTACTATTTATTGCGTCCTATTGTGTACAAGCTGGAAGAGTGGCGTATTCCACGTTATGTCAGTATTTTGATTATTTATATGATCATCGCTGTTTTACTCGTGTTTTTCTTTGCGTATATTGGTCCCATTTTGGGAGAACAAATTACAGCCATTGCGAATACTTCTGTGGAGACGTTAAATCGTGTAAGAGAGACAACTAAATCGATTGCCGTGCATGTGTTTAGTTTGAATTTAGACAAAGAGATTGAGCAGCGTCTTTTTAATGCGGCTCAGCAAGTGACGGCACTTCTCAGTAAAAACATTCTAGATGTCTTGGGATTTGTCACCCATGTGGCAACCGTGTTGGCCGTGATTCCTTTCATCGTATTTTATTTGTTAAAAGATGATCATGATTTTTCTTTAGGGTTTTTGCGCTATGTGCCTGAAGATTTCGGACGTGAAGTGCGCAAAATTTTGCGCAATATTGATACGACTTTGTCCAGTTACATTAATGGACTGGTATTAGTCTCTTCAAGTGTGGGTGCCATGTTATTTGTGGGTTATATGGCCATTGGACTAAATTATGCCTTGATTCTTTCTTTAATTGCGCTTGTATTGACCACAATTCCTTTTTTGGGTCCCTTTCTGGCGATTACACCTGCTCTTGTCGTCGGGTTTTCAGATAGTCCGTGGATGGTAGCCAAAGTGGTCGTCGTCTTTGTGATTGTGCAGCAATTAGAATCTAACCTGATTTCCCCGCAAATCATTGGTCAACGGCTGCATATCCATCCCTTGACTCTCATTTTGCTTTTGTTGGCTGCAGGCTCGCTTTATGGGCTTGTGGGATTATTACTTGCGACGCCTACTTATGCCGTTTCTAAGGTGTTAATTGAGAATTTGTATAAAATTTATCAATTACGCTATTCACATTGGAAAGAAGTTGATAAACAAAATGACAAACGACTATAACGACAGAAATGATCTTAACGACAAACGACAAAAAAAACTAAATCGTTATTGTCGTTTGTCGTTAAGGTCATTTCTGTCGTTATAGTCGTTTGTCGTTTTGTTTATCAACTCAAGTCGCTCATCGCGTTTATTTAGTTTTTTCTAACTCAGCTAAAATCTTTGTTTCCCACTCTTGCGGAGACTTATATTTGGGCGTTAGGATCTTACGTGTCAACGTGTCTTTGCCTTTATTTTTCTCAATGAGTAACGAGAGCTTATCTTGTTTAAGCAACGTAAATCCATGGCGTGCGGCATAAACGCGAATGCGTGTTAAGTGATAAAGCCATAGAGCAGGTTCCGGAGCCGCTCCAAAGCGGTCTTGCACTTCTCCCCATAACGTGTCTAATTCTTCCCAAGAAGTTGCTTCACCCAAACGCTGATAAATTTCCATACGTAAGCTCACTTCATTGATGTAATCTTCCGGAAGACGAGCATCGACGCGGAATTCCATTTTAGTATCAGTTAAGATGCTAGGTACTTTACCTTGTAAGGCTTGGATCGTACGTTTCAGTAATTTGCAATACAAATGAAATCCAATGGAAGAGACATGGCCTGATTGCTCCGTGCCTAAAATATCGCCTGCACCACGAATTTCTAAATCGCGCATCGCGACTTTCATTCCGCCGCCATAACCACTCGATTCAGACAAAGCTTGAAGGCGTTTACGGGACATTTCAGATAGGGTGCGTTGATTAGAGACTAAAAAATAAGCATACGCACGACGATTCCAACGTCCTACGCGTCCACGCAATTGATAGAGCGTCGCCAAACCAAAGTGATCAGCACGATCAATCAAAATGGTGTTGGCATTGGGAATATCAATGCCATTTTCTACAATCGTGGTGGCCACTAAAATGTCAGCTCGTCCGCTTTTAAAAGCATGAAAAGCAGCATCAATCTCATCGGTATCCATCTGTCCGTGGGCAATGATGACGCGCGCTTGTGGCAATAAGGTTTTGATGCGTGTGGCAATGAGATCGATCGATTCCACGCGATTATGAATCACAAAAGCTTGTCCATCGCGTGCTAATTCGCGTAAGAGTGCATTTTTGAGCGTTTGATCCGTAGGCTCGGCAATGACAGTTTTGATGGGCAAGCGATCTTGTGGGGGTGTGTTGATGACGGACATGTCCCGTGCCCCAATAAGGGACATATACAGGGTGCGTGGAATAGGAGTTGCGGATAATGTTAAACAATCCACTTCAATTTTGAGTTTCTTGAGATGCTCTTTGGCACGTACGCCAAAGCGTTGTTCTTCATCAATGATGACCAGTCCCAAGTCTTTAAATTTGACATCTTGGCTGATCATGCGGTGTGTACCGATGACAATGTCAACTGATCCTTGGGCGACTCCTTCCAATGTTTCTTTAATTTCTTTAGCTGTGCGGAAACGAGATAAGACGCCTACATTGACGGGAAAATTACTCATCCGCTCGATGAAATTTTCATAATGCTGCATCGCTAAAACAGTCGTTGGCACAAGTACAGCGACTTGTTTGCGTCCATCTAAGACAGCTTTAAACGCGGCGCGCATGGCGACTTCTGTTTTGCCATAGCCCACATCGCCACAAATCAGGCGATCCATCGCTTTAGGAGACATCATGTCTTGTTTAATACTAGCAATGGCAGCCAGTTGATCTTCTGTTTCAGTGAAGGGAAATTCTTCTTCAAAAGTATGCAGATCTTCGCTGTCTTCGGGATAGATAAATCCTTCTTTAATGGCGCGTTGTGCATAGCTTTTCAAAAGATCGGAGGCATAACCTAAAATGGCGCGTTCTGTTTGCTCGCGTGTTTTTTTCCAACGCTGACTGCCCAACGTATGTAATTTAGGGATTTCTTCACCTGCTCCAATGTATTTAGTGACAAGATGCGCTTGATTTAAAGGGACGTATAGCTTGGCATTTTCTGCATATTCGATCGTGAAAAACTCACTGGGGATTCCCAAGTGATTGGGACGGTTTTCCATCCCTAGATAGCGTCCAATGCCATTATTGAGATGAACAACGGTTTCTCCGGGTGTCAAATCATACGTTTCAATGGGTGAGGTATGATACGTGCTACGCAACTTTTGACGGCGGATTTTATAACGATGCGTCATCTCTGTGAGAGGAAGCAGCATATAATTTAAATCTTCGATGACCAATCCGCTCGATAAATAACCTAGATGATAAAAAGTGTGTTTAGGTAGATGAATTTGAGCATCTTGCAAGCGTTTATGAAGGTTGGTTTCTTCCAGTTCGCTTGCACAAAGAAAATGTAACTCACATTCACGCGAAGAGAGAGTATCTAAACGAGACCAGATTTCATCACTGGAAGGTTCGCCTTCTTCTTGCGCAAATAAATAACCGGTAATGGTATTAAAGGCATGACGCCAACGTGTGGCATGCCACTCTCGATTAAACATGTGAAAACTGAGTGCATGAAAAATCGTTTGCTGAGAATAAAAAGAGGCACCATGGCGCTCTTTCAGTTGGATTTCACTTAATTCTTCAATCGGGTTTTGTGTCCATAACATTTTCTGTAAAGGCGCCAATTGATCTAAGAATTCATCAATAGAACTAAAAGCACGATTTGAGCCTCCCACATTCACTAAAGAGGCATAACGATCTTCTAAAGCTAAGAGATCATCGAAGATCACTAATGTATTAGGGCCCAAATAATCAAGAATAGAAGCTTGCAATGTTTGTTGATCGAGTAATTCTAATTCGACTCCGGGCGAAATGTCGACTTGTTCAACGGGACGCACGGACTTTTGTCCAATGGGATCATAAATGCGCAAAGACTCTAAATCATCTCCCCAAAACTCGAGTCGATAGGGATCAGGAGAAGAGACAGGAAAGACATCAATGATACCGCCGCGTACGGCAAATTCTCCCTTGTCGGAAGCAATGGCACGTCGCTGATAGCCCATGGTGAGCAATTTTTCAATTAATTGCTCGAAAGAGGGGCTTTGTCCCTGTTTTAAAGTTAACGACAATTCTTGAAAAACAGCAGGAGAAATCAGTTTCTGTAAACAAGCTTGTAATCCAGTGAGAATGATATGAGGGCGAGCAGATTGAGTCAATTCACGTAAAATTTGATAGCGTTCGCCGACGATATCGGGGCTTGGGGGAATATTCTCAGAGGGCAAAGTTTCCCAAGAGGGAAAATCAACCACAGGGCAGTCAGTAAAAAGGGTAAAATCATGAAAAAGACGCACTTCTTCTTGGCTGGCGCCCGTCAAAATCAAGATATGTTTGCCGGTGGCTTGTTGAGCTAAAGCCGCAATAAGTGCTTTGGGAGCATTCCACAGCTCTTCAATGAGAATAGACTCTTGATCGTGTAAAGCTTGTTGAAACGCTTGCAAGCGCTCGCTGCGTAAGAATCCTTTTAGCATTGCAAATCTGATGATTAAGATTAAAGAAGATTAGACAATTATCTAATCTTCTTTAATTAAAGTCGCGAAAAAATTCCAATGTTGAAATTGTTGCATCATCTAAGACTGAAAGTTGTGGACATGGTGGACCAGGTGGACTACGTAGACTTCATGGATGACGTAGATATAAAGCTTTGTGAAAACTATTAAAATTTTATGAATGCAGTTATAAAATTTGAAATGTTACAGCCATATATGTATAAATTATAATTTGATTATGCTAAATTTGTTGATTTTAATAATTATTAATTAATTTCGATTTTTATTAAATTGATTGACAATTATTATCAATAATTGCATAATTGTTCCCTTGCTTAATTATTAATCAGGAGTTTTAAAATGAATTTATTGAATGCCATAGTTTTAGGTTATCGTGCCGATCAGGGAACAACACTTGCCCTACGGTTTTTCCCAGCTTTAGGGGCTGGATATCATTTGGCTAATACGATATTCACGGATTATAGGCTCTCAGATAGAGAATGTTGTAATACTTTAACAGGACAATTAAAAGAAGATGTTGAAGCTCTTCGAGAACAAATACCGGCTGCTAAAAAGATTCATTTTGTTACAGCTGAGAAGAAGACGATATTTCCAATGGTGACTAGAGGTCGTACCCTGGTTGTTGTCTCAAATGAAGATCAACATAAGTCCTTTCACAATAAATTCACTTTAGCGCATGAAATATCTCATGCTTTATCTTCTGATAACTATACTTTAAATTTTTGTAGGTTTGCTGTAAATACTGCCTTAGCGTGTGTGTCGATGCCTGTAAAACGGAGGATAGCTGGATTGGCGTTGGGTACAGTGTTTAATACTTATTTATTATATAGGATGGAAAAAAAAGCAGATTTTTTTGCGGCCGAACATATTGAAAATAAAGAACTAGCTAAAGCTGTGCGTACTTTTGATGGTGAATGGTATGAGGGAAGATCTTGTAAATAAAGCAAGGGCTCAATTGCCTCTTCCTCTCAGATCAGCATATAAACTAAGGCATACTATTCTTTCCCTTTGGTTTTGTCACCCTTCTCCTACTACACGCCGCGATTATCTGTTAGAAGCCTATTACGATAAAATGAAAGATCAGGAGCAAACTTTTGAAGTCCGCCTATCAAGCCAAGTACCGCTTCAGGGGGATGCTTTACCTTCCCCATTTTTTTTGAGCCAACTGGTTGTTCAACAAATCCGAGAAAAAATTAAAAGTAGTACGCGAGCACTCGCTTTATTTGATGCTACAGGTGTTGATATCTCTTTTCGCAATGATAAGATGATCATGACTTTTCTTACGAATATGGATAAGGAATCAAGAGCTGATCATGAATTTTCTGCGACTTTTAAAGAAAGATTTCTAGAAGCTTATTCTCTTAAAAATACCGATGAGTTGAATAAAACCGTTTTAGAATGCATTGAGGCTATCCTTGCTAAACCTGAAGTGATATTTGGCAAATTTAAGTCAGATGGGACCATCACGGATGAGAAAGAGCTTCTTGCTAAGGGTAAAGAGATGTTTCGTCCTTTATATGGCAGAGACTGTGATATTGACAATATGCGTCTTGTACGCAGTGAAGGCGCTGAAGGACCAATAAAAAAAGATGAAATATACACATTGGAAATAACTTATTTACAACATTTGGTTGAGGATCGAAGTAGACAATAATGATCACCTCTATGTCTTTCTCTGTGGTAATTAATGAGTACCACAGAAGCATTGAAATGATCAAAAGCTAATTGTCATAACCTTTCGCTTTCAAATCTTGTAAAAGGGCGCCCATTTGTTGTTCTAGATCTTTTACTTTAGGATGTTCAGGAGCCATTCTTTTCATGGTAGTAAATTTTCTTGTCATGCTATCGTCAACAGGATTGCTCCATCCATGCCCTAGTCGATCTAAAGCTTCCTTCATGATTTGGTCGTAAAGATCATTAATAATATCTTCTTGACTTTCAGTTTCATCGCTTCTCTCTCTTTTTCTTGAAGCTCTGCCATTTTGAACTGTTTGTATAGAGGCCGAATTAGTTGGAAAACCAACAGGATTAGTATTCATAAAATTTCCATTTATTTGAATTAATTTTGTTAATATTGCGTAATTATTTTAATTAAATGTAAATTCTTTAACAATGAAATTTCATCAAAATTTGCTGGTACAAGAGATAAAAGAAGATTATGATAAGCTTTTTCAACTATTGTGAGGTGCTATTATGAAAAAAGGATTCCTTTTACTGAGTTTAAGTTTATTTCTTTGTGTATTTCAACTTGCGCTACAAGCAGAAGGTGATTTTGAACAAACTCCCAAGCTAGTTGTCAAAGGAGAAGCGTCTGTTTTTAAACCTGCTGATCAAATGGAAGTGTCTTTAGGGATTGTGACGACAGATGAGAATTCTAATGTGGCATTGAATGAAAATAATAAGCGTATGCATCAAGTCATTGCGAATTTGAAAGCGCTGGGTTTAGATGAATCCGATTATCAAACAGGGCATTTTCGCATCCAGCCCATTTATCGCAAGCCTGCTAGGAATGAGCGTCCAGAAGAGGTACATCAAGTGATTGATCGCTATGAGGTGACGAATGCGATTCAAATTAAAACGCAGAAATTACCTTTAGCAGATAAAATCATTGGAGCGGCTGTACAAGGTGGTGTCAATCAAGTGGATCAGCTTAATTTCAATTTAAATAATCCTCAACTTTATCGTGCAGAGGCAATTCAATTGGCGGCACAAAATGCTATTTCTGATGCGCAAGCGCTTGCAGGGGCAGCCGGTGTTAAGTTGACGCGCGTTTTGTATTTATCTTTAGATCATTGGAATAATTTCCCTCATCTACCTGGCGCTACGATGATGGCTAGAGCAGTGGCTGGCAATGAAACGCCTTTAGAAGCAGGCAACGTAGAAATTCATGCCACTGTGCAAATGACTTTTGAGATTGGTTCTGGAAAATAAAAATTTGGGTCACGCTTTGTATAGCGTGACCCATTCATTACACGGTTTCGTTTTCTTTAATAATCGTTAAATATTTAGCGTCGACGAAAGGATTAACTTCAGGATTTTGCAATTCTGGAATGGTTGAACAGCAGGCCGCTGCAGGATCTCCGGAGGCAGTTAAGCAGCTTAACCAATACTCATTACCTGGATAAGCATTAGAATCCCATGCATATTGAGCGATCAAGAGTTTATGCGCATGCTCTGGGCTTAATTTAGCTGCCGGATCGCGCTTTGAAAAATAGACGTTAATGGAATGGCCATCCCAGTCTTTTATTTCAAAAGAGCGGTATTCGTTCTGGAACCAGCTAAAATCAAGATCGGAGATGTGGGGTAAAGAATGTTTAGCGATGAGCTCTTGATAAACCTCTACCATCAATTTCTTTTGATGAGGAGTTAATTGCCATACACCCAATCCTAATCCCACAAGGTGAAGATAAGCTGTCGTTTGTTTGGCTTGAGCACGCTGGTTAGACTCTAAAAGAAAAGGTTCAATTATGAGTTTTAAACGCTCTTTATAAACTAAAGTGTCTAAATAATAGCCAGGCATATGCTCAATTTCATGATAACGGTTTGTGTTGTTCCCTGCTTCTATGTCTGCCATGACCTCTGCATAATCTGGGAAAGTGAATCGATCGCCTATACGGCTATTGTAAAGCTTGGCCCATAAGTTTAATTCAATTGTTTTAGGATTATCTGGAGAAGCATTTAACCCATAACCATTTTCAGGAGTATTTTGAAATGGGTCAATGATCATATGAGACCATTCCATGGCTTGTGGACGCTCGAAGCGGGCACCTACCATGCCGACATAAATTCCTTTAGATTCATGCGTGTCTTCTGGATCAAGTCGAGCTTCATTGTCTCGAGCTCCTGCATTGATAAAATGTGTAGGTACGAAGAGCATCAAAAAGGCTGCTAAACGCATTTCATCATATGATTGATAGTCAGCTAGAGTTAATTCACCTTCTTCCTGTTCTGTTCCAATTTTCTCAAAACCACCATTTTGTTGAGTATGATTGCGCAGGAGGGCAGCGTCATCTCCAGTAAAAAAAACAAGCGGGCGTTTTTTAATTAAACGATTAACGAACTCTTCTAAATTCATGTTTTGATAAATTTGCTTTTCAATCGAGCTTCCATGTGTTTTCTTATGATCAATAAAATCAGATATAAGAGAACAAACGCGTTCATGTAAAACGGGTCGTGTCGTTTTTGCGTGTTCCACAATTTCTGCTTGTTTAAGTGGATCTGCTCCTATATTTTCAATTAAGTTATTAGAAGTAGGGAATTGATGATATTGTGCAAATTCTTGTGATTTTTTAACGAGATCGGAAAATTGTAAGGAAATAGGCTGAGGATCATCGATTAGATCTATCTTTTCTACTTTTTGCGGTGCTTCTATTGCTTTAGGGGCATCTTGTTCATGATCAAAATCAGGATCAAGATCAGTATCAGTATTAGAAGGAGATTCTAAGTTCTTCGCTTCAGAATTTAAAATGGGTGTAGGATTAGCTGGTGGAGGCAATACAGGTTTTTTCCAATGTTGGCGACAGAAATGATAGCAGGTGTAAATAGCAAAAATAGCAATGGCTAGAGCTGTTATAGCATAAACAATAGGCTTATAGCTCTTTACATTAAATGTTTGATAGCTAATGTTTGAACACCAGCTTAAGTTAGTTAAAGCATGCATTTTATATTTCTCAACTTTGATTTAAAAATAAATGAAATATTTAAGTGTATAACATTAAATATAGGATTTGTCAATAAAATTAATTCAATGGGTGAATTTTAAAATAAGTAATCTTGCTTTTATTTAAAAATATAATTATTTAATCTTATTCACTCACCTTACGCAAACTGAAGTTTGGACAATTGTAGCTAATCGCGGCAGCGATCAAAAGTGGGAAGCCCCGCGTGAAGCGAAAGGCCGGTTAGGCCTGTAGCGGAACGTGGGGTTAAAAATGCAAAAATAATTGAGCT
>JASBUW010000137.1 GCA_030147755.1 Parachlamydiaceae bacterium | reverse complement strand
CACTGCGGTTAGCAGTGCAACTATTCAGAGTCCGTGTAGCACTGCTAACCGCAGTGCAATATATTGTGTGTTAAATCCCAGAACGAGCGCTAAACGCGCTCGGTCTGGGCTAATGCAGTGATAGTGCTACCGCACAAATGGCAAACAGTCTATATACATAGTGAACTTATACGTAGACTTTAGTCTGCGCTACAAACGCTGGGTTCATGATAAATTTGAACATACGCCCCACTCATCATATGAGAGTTTCATTTAACTGTTTCAAATACTCCAGGCCATTGAGAAGGCATCCGTCCTTTTCAATTTCTAAAGTGGAAAGATTAATCCCCTTGAACTCAAGAAGCTGCAGAAAATAAAAGTGCTCATGTTTAGTGGAATCAACAATGTGCGTGGGATCAATGGTAATTCTTTTGAGTTGTTGATTTTCAAAGTGCAATGTTCCCCCTTCCCATTTTGTAGGAAGAAGATTTCCTTTACTTTGCAGATAAGCCTCGACTGGATACTCAAAAACTTGTCCTGAACGCAACGTTTCTTTATAGGTAAGAGAGTTAACTTGAAATTTAGACTCTAAAAACGCTTTCGTTTTATTTAATTGCTGTAAATAATCGGGCTTGGATAACGTCTGATCGTGTAACGTCAAAGCATAATTTCCATTGGAATTGCTTTCGATAGTAAAAGATTCGTAACCATTAAAAGAGCAGTGACCGTTTGCCTCTAAATATTCTTTAGCAGAAGAATAAATGAGGGAACCTTCCGCAGTTAATTTTGTAAATTTAATAGTAGATAAATCCACCCCCGCATCCTGGAGAATTTTTAAAGTATTCAAAATGGAAACATCACCAGGTTTATAGTGTCCACTTTTATTTGAAATAGCTTTGATGCTTCCTTCTGCATCTGTTTGAATTTCACCTGCTCCTATTGTGGCTGCCCCACTTAAAAAACTTGAATGATGAAATTGGCCTTGTATATGTGATCCTGCATAAAAACTTCCTTCAGAATCTATCACAAAAATCGCAAATCCTGGTCCAGAATGCTCAGTTACCTCATGAGCTGTATCAAAAGGACGTTGATTTCTCAGTACTTTTCCCTCTTTGAAATCAAGTTTATAAGCCGCTCTTTCCTCCTCGTTATCGAGATAGGTCACTTTGTGAATATTAGCGGTTGGGTAATTCCATTTCATCCAATCTTCAAAATTAAGATGCGTATGACTCGCTTGCCAAGCATTAAAATAATCATGCGTCCCATACCAATGTTCTTGGGTTCCTACTTCAATCATATAACTGGGAGATAAAATTTTTCCCTGTACTCCCGTTTTTTCCATGTCTGCTAAGCCTTTCCCAATTTTGGCAGCTCCACATGCTGCCCTTTTGAATTTTGTTTGGGCAGTTTCCATTCCTGGTATAGAACGTGCGACTTGTTGAAATTCAGGATCAGTAAAAAGCGCTTCTAAATCGGAGCTTGTAAAAACCTCAATATGTTCTTTTGCTAAATGTTTTTGAGTGGGATTAGCGGCAATTTCCATGAGAGCACTCAAACGGTTCTGACAAATACAATCCGGACTCCCTTGCACACTACGCATAAAAATTCCAAGCGCTCCCCACCCACTTTGATTTAACTCCCATTTATGTCCACCTTGTTGACTTTGAACTTTTTGTAAATAATAATTGGATGTTAAATCTTGAGTATTTTTAGGTAGTCCAACATTATTTGATAATCTAAAATCTGGCATAAATAACTCTCTATTTATTAATATTTAAATGCGCTCTAGATTGTTATTTTTAATTTTATTTATTTATTATTTATTAAATAATTATTAATTTAATATTAATTATAAAAAAGTTTTAAATTATTTATTTGTAGAAAATTTTAGAATGATATATTATTTAATTCTTGGTTCTATTTATTAAATACATAAATCAATAACAATGAGATGAAGGCATGAATAGTTTTGATACGCTTAATCTAGAGGCATTGACAAACCAACCGGGCCTGTTAAATCCCGAAAACTTTTATCTTAAAGGTGAAAAGCAGAATCAGGGTATTAGATGGCGTGTCCATCAGACTAACTATCCCATTAGGATAGCGATAGCGCGCAAATTCAATCCCTTGATTGTTCAAGGAGCATCATTTATTAAGCTTGCGAAAGCTGCTGCGAATGAGCACGCAGACTTTTCTTTTCATGGGTTAGAACATAATCATGAGTTTGTTCGCTTTTGCAGAAGATTAGAAGGAATAGAAACAGCTGAACACCAACATTTACGAAATTCACGCACAAAAGAAAAATTTTTTCGTGCTGTAGAAAAAGCGAAACAGATAGGAAAAGGATTAGCTAAATACCCTCAAGCAAAAATATTAGAAGAACATGCCTGGTTAGAGAAGCTTCATCCTGATCATCCCTATGCTTTTGATTTGCACAAAGAATGGCTAAGATGGCAAAGCGAAGAAATGACCACTCTATCATTTGAAGAATGGCGCCATGAGAAAGGATTAGTAGGGACCTCTTTCAACCAAGTCAAATATTTGAATGAACAAGAACGTCAGCAATACGAAGTCACCATTGAGGAAGGAAAATTGATGCGCCATGGTGAATTTTTAAATACTGCGTCAGAAAGATCCATTTTTTCAGGTCAGGGAATCGCGATTTATGTCATCAGTCCGGAGGGCAAATTATATGTAGGTTCTCACGATAAAGGAAAGTTTCATCATTCTAGTTTTTTATCGGGAGCTGTCATCAAAGGAGGGGGCGAAATTCAGACAGATTGTCATGGGCAAGTGAAATATCTTTCTCCTAAGAGCGGGCATTATAATCCCAAAAAAGAATTTTTGAATGTGCTTGAATGGTTGCAAGCAAAAGGGGTTCCTTTAGACAATGTGGAACTATCTATACCCCATCAAGGAAAAAATTTATATTATCGGCAGGCTAAACAATTTCTTCTTGCAGAAGGAGCTCTTCTGCCCGATGGAATTGATCAAGCCACCTTTGAAAGAGATCAAGAAGGCAAAATAGCTATTATTCATCAACATGCTCTTCATGCAAGTGTTTTTGATAATCGTCACTTACTACAATCGCTTCAAGTGGAAGGTGTCGATCTTTCTCAAGTATTATTTCGAGAAGATACAGCTTGGGGAGATATTTTTTCTTATTCAGCCCAAGACTATCTCGAAAAAAAGCAATTATTTCCTGCTGAATGGGAGGGAGGCACCTATATAAAAAATGAAAAAGGTGAAGTGAGCGAAATTTATGTGCATCGACCAAAATCAGCGGATGAAAAACAGGCAGTAGAAAAAAATTTCTTATTACTCCGGGCTTTTGCTGCAAAAGGAGCAAATTTGTGCTCGATATCTTTTAGTGACGCTCCTAGTGCTAGCATGATCAATGCGCAAACCTATATGGATCTCTATCAACCTCAATACTTAGAATGGTATGAAAAAAAGCTACAAGATCAACTTTCCATTTGATTAACTCCTTCTTAAGCAAAAGACAAAAGGACAAACGACCAAAACGAAGCAAACGACCTTAACGACAAGGTAAAAGAACTAAGTGGACAAAGTGATTCGTCCTTTTTGTCCTTTCACGCTGTCGTTAAGGTCGTTTGCGTCGTTTTGGTCGTTTGTCTTTTTGTCTTTTGCTTAAGAATGAGTAACTTATAGTTTAGAATTTCTTATTGCAGCTTTAAATTAGCTTCTAAACGAGTTTTTAGCCCACTCACCACAGGACTGTGGTCTTCTACTAATGTCACCTCATATTCTAATTCGCCTTTAATGGCTTTAGGCGCAACCGCTTCTATTATCTCTCCATTTCGAGTGTTATAATATCCTATATCTAGTGCACCTTTAACTCTAACCTTGATTTTTTCAATATTCTTTTGCGCATTACGAATCACTTCTATCTCGATAGGAGGCAATTGTTCAGAAAAAGCAGTTTTTAAAGCATAAGAGTTGCCTTGATCTTCCCAATGTAAATCGGAATTCATACCTGCATCTAGGTTGAAGAAAAGAATTATTTGATCAAATAAGGTATTGAGGCTAGTCTGACTTGCTACTAGCTGTAAAACTTGCTCCCACTTTTTATCTTGCTCACTTTTTAATAACCTTTTAAGTAATGCTTGCCCTTGTTTTATGCGTCGCTCTCCTGCTAACTTTAATGAAGGTTGAACTAAACTATCCTTAATCTTTAAAGTCTCATCTTTGCGCTGAAAAGAAACGCCTCGATTCATATCTTTTTTAAACTGAGGAGCTATTTTACCTAATTCACTTTCTTTCAAATCTTTTTGTAATTGTTGCTGCAATTGTTCTTGACGATTATCATCTTTAATAAATCGCGGTAAATTTTCTAAAACAGAAGGAAGATGTCCCAATTCTTGTTGGATTTTCGGATTGTAACGAAGTAAAAAGAGCTCTTTTCTTAAAGATTGTATTTCTAAAGCAAATTTTTGATCGGCACGTCGTAGCAAAATGAGAAAAGGAATTCCAATGAGTACCACAGAAGCCACAGCAGAAAGAATAAGTGCAACAGTTCGAAAAAAGCGCTTGTACCGTTGATTGCGCTTTCCTTCTCTAGCTTCAACGAGTTGTTGTAAATAATTTGTAATTTCCGTTGTTTGCTTCTCTAACTTTTCCCAATCTACATCCTTTTCTTTCGCCGCTCCTTCTAAAGCCTCTTTCGAAACATTCACAACTTCTTTAACCGATAACTTTTTTCTCTCCCCTATCTTGTCTTGCTCAGCATATTGATACTGTTTACCATTCACGACTACATATTGGGATGGTAAAGGTTGCCGCCCTTTTTCATTTGCCTGAGACTTGACCACAACCTCTAAGATCTCTTTCCATTTTTGGGCATTGATAACTGACATATTCTTAACTCCGGTTAAACTCTAAAATTAATACGAGTTTTATCCCATTATAACAGACAATAAACAGAAATTATTAAATAATTTATAAACGTTATGTTAAATATATTTATAATTATTATTTTAATTATGTATGAGAAGAGATTTTTATTGATGTTTGAGCAAGACTTCTTTAGCCATTTCTGCTTGTTGTTTAAGCTCGGCGTATTCCTCTATATCACCTGCTGTTTCAATGGCTAAATCCAGGGCTTGTAGGGCACTTTCACGATCGTGGATAGCGAATAAACATTTCGCTAAATAGAAATAAGGAACAGGACTTGAAATATCGCACAAAGCGGCCAACTCATAAGCATCAATGGCCGTTTCATAGGCGTGACAAAGTTGGGTCGACATCCCCAGACCTACCCAATAATCATGATTATGAGAATTAAGAGTGGCTAGAAATAGAAAAGCATGGGCTGCGTCTTCATAACGTTTTTGTTCGAATAAATGACAAGAGACTTGATACAGTTTGGCCATTAGCGGATCTGAAATTTCTAAAACCTCTTGCGCAGTAGATTTTTCTATTAATGCTTGTTTAAATTGGGCGGTATCTTTCAATTTTTGCTGAATCTGAGATTCTAAAGAAAACTCTTTCATTATGTTAATCCATTTAAAGGTCTTTAGTACCATTTTCTGCATTGTATGAAAATTTTTTAAACTGTCAAATCCTTATCCTTCGGGAAGTGGAAATAATAAGATTGTCAGATGAAGAAGAATCGTGTATGATTTAGAGTTTGTAAAATTTAGTGTTATTTTTAATAAAATAGTGAAAATCCTATAGTGTGGAGGATTTTATGATTAATGCAGTTTATAATTATGCTAATCACACCATTATTGGGACAATTATTGAAGGAATTCCCGCTTTATTTGTCAGCATACAAGTGCGCATTTATCGCATTGCTAAAGACATTTTGATTCAAATTGCCATTTCAGTGCCTCTTTTTTATCTGCATCATAATCTATTTGCACTGGGATTTGTCATTGGATTCATTTTCGACAAGCAAATTAGCGAAATCGTAGAGAAGGTCAATATTGTCTACAAAGCCCATCAAACTTTATTAGAACGTGTCCTTTTCTTTGGGGGAGGAGGTTTTTTAGCCATTTTAACCATGCCGACTTCTATCGTCATTGCTACTCTCTATTATTCTGCTCAATGGGGTGCTTTACTTTACCAAAGCTGCCTGGCTCGCCATTTACAAAATGCCCCTATCGGAAATGCAAAAGAAGAGGAAGAAGACGTAGAAAAAGGAGTCGTTAATCCCCCTCAACAAAAAGCGCTTGATCATATGCCGCGTGCAGTAGAAGATGCGCTTGAAGTTATCGAGGCAGAAGCGTAGGTCCGTGCCGAGGGTGGCACGCCTGAAAAGCTTCTTGTAAATGGGACTGACTCACATGCGTATAGCGTTCTGTGCTACTAATACTGGCATGTCCCAACATTTCTTGTATCACTCGTAAATCGGCTCCATTATCTAATAAATGAGTCGCAAAAGAATGCCGAAAAGTATGAGGCGAAATGTTTTTGGTAATGCCTGCTAAGCGCGCATAATGTTTAACAAGTGCCCATACTCTCATGCGCGTGATGGGACGATTTCCTGTGGCCACAAACAAAGCTTCTTGTCGCGAACCATCTCGAAAACTTAAATAATGGTCGATTGCAGCTGATGCCTGTGAACCCAGCGGCACTAATCTTTCTTTGCCTCCTTTTCCTTGCACACGTACAGACGTCTCATCCACATCGCTTAGCTTTAGTTGGCATAATTCCGACACCCGTAATCCACTGGCATACAATAATTCTAAAATCGCACGATCACGTGCGCCGCGTAAAGTACTGCTATCGGGTTGGCTCAATAATTTTTCCATTTCTGCCAGCGATAATACTTCAGGAAGGAGCTGCCACATTTTAGGGGTCTCTAATAACAACGTCTCATTTTTACCAATGAGGCCTTCACGCTTTAAAAAGCGAAAAAACACTTTGATGGCAGCCAATGCCCGACAAATCGAAGCCGTGGCATAATTCTTTTTGATCTTCATCGCTAAAAAATTCAGGATATGCTGCTGCCGGACATCTGCCCACGCCTGCACGTGGCTTTCTTGCAAAAAAGCAAAAAAATGCTGAACGTCCCGTGCATATGCCTCTAACGTGTGCGCAGAGAAACCTTTTTCTGAGCTGAGAAATTGCGTAAAATCTACAATATCACTTTTCATATTTATATCTTATTAGATAAAGATCTTTGAAGTTCTTCCGTTCGAAGGGAGGAAAGTGCACAGACTTTGATGGTGAAAAATTCTTCTTGTCCAAGCACTTCATAGAGATAATAGGTATTGCCCTCTTTTTGTAGTTCTTGCCTTAAAGCGAGTTGGCGGGCATGAGCGAGAAATAAGCATAAAACAAAAATTTCCTCTTCAGAAGGAGTAGGCGCCTGAAGAAGCTCGCGTAAGAGAACGAGCGCTTTTTCCGTACGTGTGGAAGAGGGCGGAATTTTCTTGAGTTCAATTTTAGATTTCCAATAACCGCGATTAACAGGAGGCCAGGCTTGTTCATTTTGCAAAAGGGACCAGCAAGGCAAGCAAAAATCACGCCGTAGATAGGTTTCTGTTTCTGTTTCTACTAGTAAAGAATACATTTCCATCCCAGGCACCAGGCGCTCCCCTTGATGGCAACAATGCGCGTGACGCTTGGGAATATCTAATTGAAAAAGAGAGTTCATAGAAAGATAATCAGTAAATTTTAGTTTAGGTGTTAGGCAGGAATTACGCGCAGCGTTTGAAGGACAATGGTTCTCTCCTCTTATTATTCATCAGTTTGTTGGACATTTGTGCGGTAGCACTATCACTGCATTAGCCCAGACCGAGCGCATTTAGCGCTCGTTCTGGGAATTGAGCATAACACATTACTGCACTGCGGTTAGCAGTGCTACAGAAACGCTGAATAATTGCACTGCTAATCGCAGTGCCCGTAAACGATATCATTTACCCAGACCGAGCGCTAAACGCGCTCGGTCTAGGGCGTGTCTTAAAATGATAGCGCCCTGGGCTAATGCAGTGATAGTGCTACCGCACAAATGTCCAACAAACTGATGAATAATAAGAGGAGAGACCCCTTGTCCTTCAAACGCTGCGCGTAATTCCTGCCTTAAGTTTCTTTTTTATTCTACTAAAAACTTTCTAAATGTTTCAAGTACGCATCACCTAAAGGATAAGGAGTTTTATTAGTTGTTTTATTGCGCTGCGCAGCAAAACGTTCAATGATCTTATTGGCTAAGACTTTACCCAGCTGCACGCCTTCTTGGTCAAAGGAGTTAATCTCCCATAGGAAGCCTTGAAAAGCGACTTTATTTTCATAGAAGGATAAAAGCGCCCCTAATGCATAAGGCGTGAGCTGCTCTCCCAATAGAATTAAAGTGGGGCGATTACCCGGAAAAAATTTATTAGGATTATCAGGATGCTGTCCCACAGCCAAAGCCAAGCTTTGCGCGAATAGGTTAGCTAAGAGCTTTTCTTGCGAGGTAGTTCCTTCCACCAATAAATCCGCATGATGCTGCGTCTTTTTGAATCCAATCATAAAAATGGGGACGGTAGCTGTTCCTTGATGCAACAATTGAAAGAATGAATGCTGTGCATTGGTACCCGGCTCACCCCATATAATTGGACCCGTTTCAAAATCGACAAATTTTCCTTTTTGATCGATATATTTTCCATTCGATTCCATATCCAGCTGCTGTAAGTGCGCGGGATAGCGATGCAAAGCTTGCGCGTAAGGAATAATGGCCAAAGTGGGATAATGCAGAAAGTTATGATTCCAAATGCCTAACAAAGCAGCTAAAAGAGGTAAATTCTTTTTCAGATCCGGTTCCAGTGCCGCTTGATCCATGTCATGCGCGCCCTTAAGCAGTTCCCAATAGACTTCAAATCCAAAAGCAAAGGAGAGCATGACGCCTCCACACATGGAAGTCGTCGAGTAACGTCCTCCTATCCAATCCCAGAGATGAAAACATTCTAGATAACGCTCGCGATTATCCATGGGAGTTTCCGGCATCGTCACGGCAATAAAATGATTTTTAGGATTTAATCCCGCTTTTTTAAATCTTTCTCGTGCAATTTCTTCATTCGTGGCCGTTTCAAGCGTGGTGCCCGATTTAGAGATGACCACGACTAAAGCGCGTTTAAGATTGACTTTATCCAATACAGCTGCCGCATCATCAGGATCCACATTGGAAATAAAATGAATTTTGCGTTTTGGCTTTAACAGATGCTCTAAAGCATAATAATGCGCGCGTGGTCCTAAATCAGATCCGCCAATCGCAATGCACACCATTTCATCAAATTGTTTCTCGATATCGATTTTAGCCATAAAAGAGGTGAGTTTTTCTACCTCTTGACGCGCTAACAACGCCGCTTCTTTGGCTTTAGGACTCGACTGAGGGTGTTCAAAAAAATCACGTGTAGCGGTATGTAAAGCGGGACGATTTTCACTGGGATAATTTTCAATATAATTGACCGTTTCTCCCGCTTGCATGCGTTCCATTTTATCTAACACATGCGCTTCATCTGCGAGCTCTTTTAACGCTTGCATGACTTCGTCTGTCACTTTTTCTGTTCCGTATAGCAACTTGAATCCGCACGCTTGTCCGTAATAGGTATTTAACCGCTCAGGTGTAATTTGCCCCGGTACTGAAAGGTCGATAGGATTTTCCGCTAATTTATTCAGCTTTTGAGTTGCCTTGTAACCCATAAAAGAAGATCCTTGTTGAATCTTACTCTCTTTAATCACCGCCATAACTCTTCCTCCCTCTTTATAGTTGCTTACCATGAGCATTTGAACGATTTTTCGCAATAGGGATAGCAAAAAGAGTGAAAAATTTGTTATGCATTCACATTAAATAGTGGATAACCAATCATTTAAACTGAGTTCGGATGGCAATTCTAAGAGATGCTGCGTAGAAACAACTGTTCCGCCGGCTGCGCAAAATCCTTGCAGTTTGCGTTTGCCTTGCACACTTAATCCGGCCGGCGCATAGAGGATGTAGTCTAAGCCATCCCACTGCGCGGTTAAATGCGTTTCTGCAATCAGCTTAAAAGGTAACTGACGCTCTTGTAGATGTCGGATCGCCTGATCCAACCCTTGATAGTGTTGAGAATGATAGCAACTCATCGAAGGCACACAAATGCCTATCGTGATTTCCGGAACATGCGGTAATACAAATGGCAAAGCCCCGCTATAGCCATGCATAGTCGGTTGATGCCATCCCCAGGCTTGGAAAGGAAGCGTCTGTCCTTTCAGCGCTAAATGCAGGCGATTGAAACGCTCAGGATTCAAGAGCTGCAGCTGATGAAGAGGCGCATGTGCCAAAGAACTCGCATCTAAATAAAGATAAGCTAATAAATCATCAGGCAAGCGCGACGCTAAAAGAGAGAGATACTCGATGGCCACATCGCGACAAAATAGGCGTACCAACTGTTGACTTTCTGCTTGCTGTTCTAAAACGTACAGAGATAGGGCTGCTAAATCCTCTTTGCCACAGTCTAACAACCATTCTTTTAAATTTTGCTCTTGCCCATGATCCCAAGGAAAGCGCCGACTAAAATCCGCTTGTCCTCTATAAAGGGAAAGTCCAATGGTCTGTTGTTTAAACTCTTTCCATAAAGAATCACGAAAATGCTCCAAAGAAAGCGTGAGCGACAGAAATTGCGTTTGATTGCTAAGTGGATGCGCTAAACGATCAAATAATCCGAGGTCCATATCCCATAGCAAAAGATAGCCTTTTTCAACGGCTTGCAGCGCTTGTTCCCGCGCTTTTTTCCAATCCAATTCAACTTGTGTACGCCCATCTAAATAAAGAGTGACCGCATCAAACCCTTCCGGTACTCCATTTTGCCATTCCCCTTCAAATAAACGGGGTTTCAGATGACGTTCCGTGAGAAAAGAGAATTCTTCTTCAAAATGTTCTTCTGTATGATCGTCCATTTAGCCTCAAGAAATTTTGCGAAAAGCATGATAGCGAATACTTTTGCCTTTTTGGCGCCACAAATCTTCAAAATAGGAAGTGCCATAATCGGGATACTCCTTCACATAATAGGGAGCCTCAAAAACAGATTGAAATCCGGCGATTTGTTGCATCACATGGATCATCCCCTCTGAATAAGCAGGATCATCGGTCACTAAGGTTAAAGTGCCATGAGGTTGCAAGATGCGTTCAATTTCACGCACAAAAGCCACTTGCACCAAGCGATGCTTGGCGTGTCGATTTTTAGGCCACGGATCAGGAAAATTAATAAAAACGGAGTGCACACTCGCCGAAGGAAAATAGTTCTGCGTGACGCGATGTCCCTCGCCGCAAATGACAAATAAGTTGGACAAATCTTGATTCTTGATTTTAGCCCAAATTTTGCGCACACGCTCAAACTTGAGTTCGACGGCCACCCAATTTTGCTGCGGATTCGCTTGCGCTTTGGCCGCAATCCAGGCGCCATTGCCACTGCAATACTCGATACAAATGGGGCGTTCATGCGCAAATGTTTGCGGATGCGTCCATCCAGGAAACACAAATTGCCCTTGATCTTCATATTGATCAGGCACATACCAGATGCGATCTTGGATTAAAATATGTCTATTGACCCATTGAAAGGGTCGTTTTAAATCATCAGGCTTCATACACATGCAGTCATAAAAGAAAGTTAAGAGTATACCGAATAACAGGTTTTGAGACCAATAAAAGATGCTTATTGCAAGTCATTTAACCATTTAAAATTTTAATTTACAGAATAACATTTCTCAATTATAGATATTGAGAACTCGAAAAAAGTAGAGAATTTAACCAGGAGAATTCTATGCAAATACTCTCTTTGAAACGCTTCATTTTGGCTATTTTCGTGCTAATGACTTGTGTGAGTCATTCGTACATGCAGGCACAACCACTGCAACCACTATTTCAACCGCTTCAAATACAAATGACCACTTGCTCTACCAAAGGAGTGATCATGTGTGCGTGGTGGGATAGAATCACGCGTGATCTGCATGATGATATCACTATTTTAGCTTTAACGCAGAACAATCAAATTATAGGTAAGACGGACGTTTTTACAGCTGCTATCAGAGCAGATGTAGCAGGATGTGCAGCGGCCATGGGGCAGACATTGCTACCCAACAATTCAGCAGGAGCCCTGCAAATTCAAGATGCCGTTCTAGCTTATTTTGATGCCGGCTTCAATTATCTCAACACATTGACGACAACGCATTTCGCTAGTGAGCTACTAGCTAAGGAATGGATGGCTCAAGGAACAATTTTAGCGGAAACTATAGCCTTCTTAACATCCAGCCCTCTTACACCTCCTGTTGTATTTGCTACACTTAATGACTTAATTCAAGCCCTAATTGCAGCACAAATCTCAGAAATAAATATTTATAATTCCGCAGCACAAAATGGCACTCCCGACTTTGGCCCTGACGGATTCAATAGAGCATTTTCAGCCATACAATTAGCCGGTGAGATAGGCTTTTTTATTGGTGAATTAGCTCTTTAATTTTTAACATACTAAACATAAGGAATTTACAATGAAAAAAACATTCTCTTTACTTTTCATGTTTATGTTAATGATAAGTAAATCTGCTTACTCCCAAACTCAGCCTTTTATTTGCGTAACCCAAGAACAGCAAGACTTTGCGGATCTTTGGCGAATGTATATACAAGATATTCACGATATAAATTTGGTTGAAGCCTATCAACGTACAGGAGGGTTTATAAATCAACCTACAGAGGTAATTGATAAAAACATAAATAATTTATTGAATGGCCGTATAGTGAATAATATTCCTGTGGATGGCCTTAATCCAGATGCAGTAGGCAGAGCAAATCAGATACAGCAAAAGATACTTCCTAATAATACTATTACTATTCCAACTGTCCCAATCCCAGTTGGCCTGGCTTATTTCATGGCACTTTATGTCGTTGCTGGTGATGCGTATTCCACTAGCACAGAAGCCACAAAAGCAGAAGCAGCCGAAATATGGCTTTTCAGAGGAAATGAGATTGCCAATTTTATGAGTTTTCAAATTCAAAATCCCCTTATTGCTGCAGAAGTAGAAATGCAAGTACAACAAAGCTTAACTATTATTACCAATGCTTTAATTAGAGCATTTGACAGCTATGTCGCTGGTAATACCTCTAATGCTCAAGAGTTAACTAATGAAGCGATAGAAACTGCAGCTGAGTTAGCTGTTTATCTTCTCTCTGTCAACTTTGCTTAAAGTAAATTTTAATATTTAACTCACAAAAGCCTTGCTTACATAAGTAAGGCTTTAAAACCTTTCTGTTAGCTTCATCAACAGGGTTAACGCATTATAATGGACAAAAGGACAAACGACAATAAGGACACCAAGGACCTTAACGACAAAGTGGACTATAGACAGTGGACTTGTGGACAAAAAATAAAAAGTCCCTTGTCCACAAGTCCACTGTCTATAGTCCACTTTGTCGTTAAGGTCCTTGGTGTCCTTATTGTCGTTTGTCCTTTTGTCCATTATAATGCGTTAACCCTGGCTTCACCAAATAAATGATTTGCAGTAAACCCCTTTTCAGTTACACTATTTGTTCACAATAGGATTACAGAGGTGTTATGATTGGGCGTAATGATGCATGTTGGTGTGGCAGTGGACAAAAATGGAAAAAATGCCATTTTCCTTTACAAGAACCTTCTCAAAAGCGTGCGCCTGTACCTGATTTAAAACAGGAATACTTACGCAAGTATCAAATTCTGATCAAAAGTGACAAAGATATTGAAAAAATGCGTGCCGCTTGCCGCTTAGCCTCTGATATCTTAACTGCTACTTGCCAAAAAGCACAAGCCGGCGTTACCACGCAAGAATTAAATGATTATGCGCATCGGTTACATCAAGAAGCGGGTGCCATTCCTGCTCCCCTTCACTATGGCAATCCCCCTTTTCCTAAAAGTATCTGCACATCTCTGAATGAAGTCATTTGTCATGGCATTCCCGACAAAACCCCTTTGAGAGAGGGCGACATTGTCAATATCGACGTGACCTCTATTTTGCATGGCTACTATGGCGATTGCAGCCAAATGGTCAAAATTGGTCAAGTGAGTCCCGAACGCGAGTTAGTCGTGGATGTAGCTTATGAATGCTTGATGCGCTCCATTGCCATTTTGAAGCCGGGTATTCCTATTTTAGCCATTGGAGATGTCATTGAGGATTATGCAACTTCCAAGGGATGCTCCGTGGTCAATCAATTCGTCGGACATGGCGTGGGCATTGATTTTCATGAAGGGCCACAAATCCCCCACTATCGCAATCAAAACAAAATTTTGTTAATTCCGGGAATGACATTCACTATTGAACCTATGATTAACGCTGGTGTACGTGAAGCGGTGATTGATCCGCGTGATCGCTGGACAGCGCGTACACGCGATAATAAAGCAAGTGCGCAATGGGAGCATACGATACTCATTACCGAAAACGGACACGAAATTTTGACAACGTGGAAGCGTCCATGACAAGGGTGGAAGCCATGAAAAAAATTTGTATAGGTTCTCTGTGTACCTAGACTGTTTGCTATTTGTGCGGTAGCACTATCACTGCATTAGCCCAGACCGAGCGCGTTTAGCGCTCGTTCTGGGAAAAAAGCCATTTCATGAGCACTGCGGTTAGCAGTGCAACTATTCAGAGTCT
>JASBUW010000182.1 GCA_030147755.1 Parachlamydiaceae bacterium | reverse complement strand
TAATAACCTGAGTTTTGGGTTTTTCTTAATCTACAATAAGGTGTTTGTTTGCGAGATTAAAAAAATTTAAACGAAGGAAATAGCGAATGAGCTATTTTCAAGGTTAAATTTTTTAGAAGATCGCCACAAGATCCTTTATGTAGAGTAAGATAAACCCAAAACTCAGGTTAATAGGGATTGTGTGGTCACAAATGAGAACTATGATTGTTAATTCAAACAAGTCAGGAAAGATGAATGGCTATGGAAATACTTTGAACCTATTTTTGCTTCCATAAAAGGTCTATGTGTATGAATTTGTCAGTGCTTAATAGCCTCTGCTACACAGTCGGTTGGTTTTGGTGTGTCTTTTTTGGTATTCATGATCAACCCATTTTAGTCACAATTGGAGCTGTTTTTCTGATTTTATTACAGCTCTATTGTACCAAAATTAAAGATATTGGTTTGTACATTCAAGATCTCCTTTTAGTCATTTTTTCCGTTCCTCTAGGGATTTTTTTAGAGATGTTTTTTATTCAAACAAATCTTATCCACTATGCCAACTCCACCCTACTTCCTCCCATTTGGATTGTTTCCCTTTATCCCCTCTTCTCGCTTTTGCTCAATCACTCTTTAAACATAATCAAAAAGAATAACTTAGCTTCTTTTCTAATCGGATTTCTAGGGGCTCCTTTGAGTTATATGGCAGGTATTTCTCTAGGAGGATTAATTTTTCCGCATCCACTTATCCAAACTTGGATCATAATTGGAATCTGCTGGGGTTTATTCCTTTCTCTTCTTACTAAAATCGCGAATTTGATTGAAAAAGCTACTATAGAAACTTTAGCAGAACGTCATTCAACAACTGTATTAGAATTGCTATATGATGGTGAATGTCCCATCTGTCAAAGAGAAATTTGCATTCTTCAAAGAAAAAACAGTCAAACAAAATTAAAGTTTGTGGATATATCTTCAAAGGACTTCTTACCATTTAAGCATAACAATATTGACTATAACACCGCCATGTCTCAAATTCACGCTATTGATGAAAAAGGGAATCTTTTAATAGGTATACCGGCCTTCGCTGCTGTTTATGCACGCTGTCAATTGTTAGTCACCTCAACTTTGCTACGTATTCCTTTTATAAACAGGATCCTTAAACCACTTTACACACTATTTGCAAAAAAACGCCTTTGGTTGACAGGAAGAATTAACACCCACCTTAAAAAATAGCTGCAGGTCAAATGAAACAAAAAAAATTGTGGATTTCGTTTATTATTTTTATCCTTCTGTGCTTTATTATAGAGAGCGTGGGAAGTCTTTGGACAAAGGAAACTGTTTCAACATGGTATCCTACACTGGCTAAGCCTTCATGGACGCCTCCGGATTGGCTATTCGGACCTGTCTGGTTCTGTCTCTACATCATGATAGCTGTTTCTGGCTGGTTAATCTATCAAGCTAACTATTCGCATAAGCGATCTGTTGCTTTGATTTTCTATGGGTGTCAGCTCGCCGTGAATTTTATCTGGTCGTTTCTTTTTTTCTCTTTACGCAGTCCTATCTTAGGGTTGATTGATATCGTTTTGCTTTGCTTATTAATCAGCTTAACGATTCTTAAGGCTTGGCCGGTGCGTCCTTTAGCAAGTCTTCTGCTAATTCCCTATTTATTTTGGGTCCTATATGCGACATCCCTTAATACCGGCATTTGGCTGCTCAATAGAAACTAAAGGAGAGATCTTTTCTTATCTTGTACCGTTATCATTGACATGACTTTATTTCAATCCGTATAAGAATGAATAACTGAATTTATGATAGCTTTTAATAAACTAATAGGGGAAAGTTAATGACAATTTTCATCTTTCTAATAGGTTTGGCCAGTTTAGTGTTAGGCGCTGAATTACTTGTCCGTGGTGCATCATGTTTAGGACTAGCCATCGGAATTTCTCCTTTAGTGATAGGTTTAACGATTGTAGCATTTGGAACAAGTTCTCCGGAAGTCGCGATAAGTATAAAAAGTGCGTTAACAGATCATCCAGATATCATCATTGGTACTTGTGTAGGGAGCACAATATTTAATATTCTTTGCATTCTCGGTTTATCTGCATTGATCGCCCCTCTTGTGGTATCTGAACAGCTGATTTGGTATGAGGTGCCTATCATGATAGGAGCTCACTTACTACTTTTAGCCATGTGTTTTGATGGTACAATAGATAGAATAGATGCTTTAGTATTATTAGGAGGAATTGTTAGTTATACGATCTTTGCAATACGCAAAGGACGCCAAGAGGCTAAAATCCTAGCAGATGAGTATGAGAAGACACTTTCACAAGAAATATCTAAACCCAAACCATTAATAATTTGTAAGCAGCTAGGTTTTATCATAACGGGATTGATCTTTTGCGCTTTAGGTGCAGGGTGGTTATTAGATAGCGCTTTGATATTAGCAAGGGCATTAGGAGTGAGTGAGCTTGTGATAGGCATTACTATAATTGGAGCAAGCACTTCTCTTCCTGAATTAGCTACCTCAGTATTAGCGACTATCAGAGGGCAAAGAGACATCGCCATTGGCAATGTGGTTGGAAGTAACATTTTCAACATTCTTGGAATCATCGGTATAGCGGCTTTAATAGCACCAAATGGAATAGCCATAGCTCCCTCTGTGTTGCGATTTGACTTGCCTGTAGCGATTACGGCTTGTGTCGCTTGCTTACCTATTTTTTTTACCGGACATAAAATTTCACGTTGGGAAGGAATGCTGTTTTTAGGGTATTACGTTGCTTATACCATTTATTTGATACTGGCAGCTAAAGATCACGATTCTCTCCCTCTGTTTAGTATGATCATGATGTGGTTTGTAATTCCTTTAACGCTATTAACTGCTGTTATTGTGATGTACCGAACAACACGTAAGCATAGCTTTTGAAAGAGGGCAAATATCGCATAGATGCCCATGATATTCATTTTTGATGGCTCAATATCGACGAATTAATTCTCTGTACTATTCTTTTTTCATATCTTGTATATACACAAACAACTTCAAAAATCGGTTTTTTTGATGTGTGAAAACTCCCGCGATTAAACGATCACAAACACCCTAATATTAGTAATATAAGGATGTTTGTGATCGTTTAATCCCAGGGCTTTGACGCATCAAAAAAACCGATTTTTGAAGTTGTTTGTGTATAGAGACGGTACAAGTATAAACTGACTTATTCTAATGATTTTTTAATTAAAATGTAAAATATAGTGTTCTTGACTTATTCATTGAAAAAATTTAACCAACGTGTGACATTTATTAGCCATACCTTACTTTACAATTCTATTGAAAGACAGCCATGCGACAATACATCGTTACAAAAGCTCAGCTAAAGGGAAATATTGTCATTCCCCCTTCAAAATCTCATACATTAAGAGCGATTCTCTTTGGATCTTTGGGAAAAGGCAAAAGTGTCATTCACGATTATCTTCATTCTCCCGATACACAAGCGATGATTGAAGCGTGCCGTCTCTTTGGAGCTACTTTAGATGTTTTTCCCCAGCATATTGAAATACAAGGCATCAATGGAAAGATTCAACATACTGAGGATGTCATTCAAGCAGGCAATTCAGGTATTGTTTTTCGCTTTTGTGCGGCATTGGGAGCTTTATCTCATCATCCTGTGGTTGTCACAGGAGACTATTCGATTCGGCATCGTCGCCCTATTAAACCTTTGCTTGATGCTCTTTCTCAATTGGGTGTATCCGCTGTGTCTATGCGAGGAGATGGTCATGCACCTGTCATTATTCAAGGTCCCATCAAATCCCACCAAGCAACGATGACCGGAGAGGATTCTCAACCTGTTTCTGCTTTGCTTATTGCCTCTGCTTTTGCAGATAGACCCATTGAGATCACTGTTCAAAACGCTGGAGAAAAGCCTTGGATTGCTTTGACTCTAGATTGGTTCAATCGATTAGGAATTGCTTACGAAAATAAAAATTATGAGTATTATCGCCTATCAGGAAATGCTCAATATGAGGGATTTGAATACACTGTCCCAGGCGATTTCAGTTCAGCTGCTTTTCCTATTGCTGCTGCCCTCACAACACAATCTGAATTGGCTATTCATAATATTGACATGCATGATGTACAAGGCGATAAAGAGCTGATTACAGTTTTTCAGAAGATGGGAGCCTCCATCGAAATCGATAACCACAATAAAATTTTGCATGTTAAAAAAGGATGCTCGCTTTCTGGCATCACTGTGGATATTAACAACTTCGTGGATGCCATTACAATTTTAGCTGTCGTGGCATGCTTTGCAGAAGGAGAAACCCATATTCAAAATGCGGCGATTGCGAAGCAAAAAGAATGTAATCGCATCCATTGTATTGCTACTGAATTGCGCAAAATGGGCGCAGATATTACCGAAACGGAAACAGGGTTATGCGTGAAAAAATCTTCTCTAAAAGGCGCTCAACTCCACTCTTATCATGATCACCGCATGATTATGTCTTTGACTGCTGCTGCTTTGGCAGCTGAAGGAGAATCGCAAATTACATCTGTGGATTGCGTGTCTAAAACTTATCCCACATTTGTGCATGATTTTAACGCATTAGGAGCCAATATCAAGGAATTCGTATGAATATTATCCTATGCGGATTGCAAATGAGCGGAAAAACAACGATTGGCAAAATGCTGGCAAATGAACTGAAACGGCCATTTATTGACATTGATCACCTCATCAGAAATACCTATACCAAGATGACAGGGATGACTCTATCCTGTCAGGAAATTTGTTTACAAAATGGCGAAGCTTTTTTTCGTCAGCTGGAAAAACAGCAAGTTGCTTCTTTAAAGAGTCATCAGAACAGCGTTATTTCTTTAGGGGGAGGAAGCCTTTGCGATTCAGATAATGCCGCCCTTCTGCGGTCACTAGGGTATATCTTTTATTTGAAAACTCCTCTTTCTATTATTTGGCAACGTCTTTTACAAAATCAGCATCTTCCTTCGTATTTGGATCCACATGATCCAGAAAAATCATTCTATGCAATCGCGCAAAACCGCCTCACAATTTACGAAGAGAATGCTCATGATAGCATTGAAACGCATCATTTAAACACACAAGAGATTATCACTATTCTCTTAAATCACAGGATAATCACACATGGCCAGTAACTCTTTTGGTAATATTTTTAAAATTACCACATGGGGAGAATCCCACGGTAAAGCCATTGGCGTCGTCATTGATGGATGCCCAGCCGGTTTAGAGATTGATGTCAGTGAAATTCATGCCGCGCTTGCTTTACGCGCTCCGGGAAAAAACCCTTACATGTCCCCTCGTACAGAAGAAGACAAAGCAGAAATTCTTTCTGGCGTATTTGAAGGTAAAACAACCGGCACACCCATTTGCATTCTTATTCCTAATCAAGATGCTCGTCCAAATTCATATGAACCTATTAAAAATTTACTTAGACCGAGTCATGCCAACTACACCTATTTAGAAAAATATGGCATTTTTGATTACAGAGGCGGAGGACGCGCATCAGGACGTGAAACAGCTTGTCGTGTGGCTGCAGGTGTCATTGCAAAGAAATTTTTGCAATATAAAGGCATTCAAATCATTGCTTATATTAAACAGATCGGAACTATTGAAGCTTTAGTAGAATCAGATGATGTGGAGCTAATACGCACCCTAACTTATCAAAGCCCTGTCTTTTGTCCAGATGCAGAAGTTGCTCGCGCTATTATAGCTTTATTAGAAACAACCCAAAATAAAGGCAATTCTTTAGGCGGTTTAGTTGAATTTAGAGCCTATTCAGTGCCTGTTGGATTGGGTGATCCTATTTATGAAAAATTAGAAGCCAAGCTTGCGCATGCGATGATGAGTTTACCTGCAACTAAAGGCTTCGAAATAGGAGCGGGATTTCATGCTGTTACCATGCAAGGATCTGAACACAACGATTTATTCATGCACGAACAAGGAAAAATAAAAACCGAAACGAATCATGCCGGCGGCACCCTAGGAGGCATGTCGACAGGAATGCCGCTCATAGGCAGAGTAGCTTTTAAACCAACCGCAAGTATTAAGCAATCACAAGCTACTTTGACAATTACCGGAGAATCTGCTTCTCTTGAACTTCCTGCTGGATCACGTCATGATCCCTGTGTAGCCATTCGCGCTGTCCCCGTTGTAGAAGCCATGGTAGCTTTGGTTTTAGCAGACGCCCTTCTTCTCAATCGATGTGCCAAATTATGAATTCAAAACTGACATGTACTATTCCTTCTTCTCACTTGTCTTATGATATTCACATTCAAACCGGCATTTTGAATGACAAAAAATTACTCTCTCAATATTTATCTTCTCTTGGTTCTCGATTTGCCATTATTACAGATGGCACTCTCTCTTTATTGTATGGAGAGCAACTCTATCAATCGCTTGTAGATTCCAACTTAGACGTTACTTTGTTTTCTTTTCCAAGTGGTGAGACATACAAAACAAGAGCGACTAAAGAGCATTTAGAGAATCAAATGTTTGAAAAAGGATTCGGCCGCGATACCTGCGTCATTGCATTAGGAGGTGGAGTCGTCACAGATCTCGCAGGCTATTTAGCTGCGACTTACTGCCGTGGTGTTCCACTTGTCACCATTCCCACTTCACTTCTCGGCATGATCGATGCTAGCATTGGAGGCAAAACCAGTGTCAATGTCCCCTATGGCAAAAACATGTTAGGTTGCATCTACCAACCGAAAAAAGTCATCATTGATCCTTCTACTTTGCAAACTTTGCCTGCCAAAGAATTCACTTATGGTGTTGTAGAAATGATCAAGCATAGTTTAATTGCAGATTCCACCTATTTTGATTATCTTGACAAACAGACACATGCATTATTGAATTTAGAACCAACTCCTCTTGAGCATGCAATTTTTGAAAGTTGTCGCATCAAAAAAGAGATTGTCGAACAAGATGAAAAAGAACAAGGCAAACGTCACCTGCTGAATTTTGGCCATACCATCGCACACGCTTTAGAAAATTTAACGCATTATACTCTTCCACATGGCGAAGCAGTGGCAATTGGTTTGCTTGTCGAGAGTCATTTGGCTGTCCAATTGGGACATCTTTCTCAAGGCACTTTCGATAGAATTCACAAAATTCTGATAAAATATGGACTTCCTTTGCAGCTCTCTTCACATTTTTCTATACAGGCTTTATCGGATGCAATGGTTTTAGATAAAAAATCTCTTAAAGGCCAGCCCCGCTTTGTGATCATTAATGCCATAGGTTCTCCACTGAATTGCAATTCCCATTATTGCATGCATGTGGAAGAAAAATTACTTAAAAATGCTTTACAATGGATGAATGATGATTTGTGTTGTCATTAAAGGGCCTACTATTGAAGACGCTTATCAACAAATTACACAAGCCCTTACACACGCAGATCTTGTGGAATTAAGGCTCGATTATTTTTCTCACTTAGATTTTACTGCTTTAAAAAAATTGCGTTCTCATTTTTCTATTCCCATGATCTTTGCCTTAAGAAGCGCATCACAAGGCGGAGAGTATAAAAAATCTGAAGCTAATCGACTTGCTGATATTCGCCATTTAGCTCAATTAAAACCGGCTTACCTTGATTTAGAGTATCATGTTCCTCTTCATTTTATTGAAGAAATCGCTTCTCAATATCCTGATAGCAAACTCATCTTATCTTACCATCATTTTGAAGAGACTCCGCAAAATGATGATCTTGAAAAGATTTATCAAAATATGCGTAGCATTCCTGCTTGCTTTTATAAAATAGCTGTGACCGCTCAAAATAGCTTAGATGCCATGCGTTTATTATGTTGGTCTAAGAAATCAGATCCCCAACTCATTGTCATTAGTATGGGTCCTCATGGACAAATCAGTCGCATTCTGGGACCTATAATGCAATACCCCCTTACGTATGCAACTCTTGAAGAACATTTGACTACAGCTCCCGGACAACTGACAGCGCAAACATTACTTAACCGTTACCATTATCGCTCTTTGGGTCCTCATACAGCTCTTTATGGATTAATTGGAGATCCCGTCGAAAAGAGCATAAGTGATGAAACCCACAATCATCTTATCGCAATTTATGGTTTAGGAGCAGTTTATGTGAAAATTCAAATCACAAAATCAGAAGTTGCTGATTTTTTAAAATTCGCCAAGCAATTATTTTTTAGAGGGCTTAGCGTAACCATGCCATTAAAGGAATGCATTTTTCCTTTCCTTGATCATATTGATTCTCAAGCTTGTGATATTGGCGCTTCTAATACGCTTCTTTTCGAACAAGGTAAGATAAGTGGATTTAATACAGATGGCATGGGGGCTCTCAATGCAATTGAGAGACAATGTTCAGTGAAAGAAAAACGCATCATCATCCTGGGTGCAGGAGGTGCTGCTAAAGCCATTGCCTATGAAGCCCAACGAAGAGGAGCACACGTCACGATTCTTAATCGGGATGCAGAAAAAGCTGTTCAAATTGCTCAGCATCTACATTGCGTCGGAAAAGGATTAGACCAAATAGCCATTTGTGCAGAAGAGGGCTATGATATTCTTATCAATTGCACACCTGTTTCACTGCCGATTGATCCTGACTATATTCTGCCGCAAGCTTTTGTCATGGATATCAAGACAAAACCTAAAGAAACCGAATTTTTACAACATGCGCAGAAAAAAGGATGCCACATTATTTATGGCTATCAAATGTTTGTAGAACAAGCCATGGGTCAAATGAATCTTTGGTTCAAAGATCGCGTTGAAGTTCAAAACACGCGAGAAATACTGGAAAATAAAGCGATTCAGTGTGTATCAACTCTGTCAAGTTAATTATATGTCGGGCGAGGAAGAATCACTAATACATCCAAATGGCCATCTTCCGGGCCAGATATAATCTGAGTAACGGGATAGCGTGCAACAAGTCTTGTTGTATTTTTTAATTCCTTTACTCTACCAATAAGAATCTCGGGTTTGTTCGCAGGTTTTTCAAAATAGCATAATTCATTTAAACCATTTTCTCGCACGACGCAAGTCTTGAGGTTAAAATAATTTCCAAAAGCTATAATTTCGGCTCCCCTTGCATAAGCGTTTTGTTGGTATCGAATTTCTTTTAAAATATTGTCATCAATAGACTGATAACGGCCGCACTCTTTCTGTTCTTTTTCTATTTGTGCCGCTGCAACGTAACGCATGAAAAAAATCAAAACTTTATCCACTTCATCATAATCTAAATATTTTATTCTTTTTTCTTCTGTTTTAAGGTCTTTTAATTCATGTAAGATATAAATGGTTTTTTGAACAAGATCGGTAGGGACATTAGGATGTCTTATATCTTCTAAAAAGCGAGAACGGCAAACTTGAAGAATAAACGTTTCAAAAGAAGCTGGATTATCTAAAATTTGATTAAATACATCTTGCCATAAAGCGCGTGACCAACAAGCTCCATCACCATTAATTTTCAACTGATAAGCACCCCCAATCAAATCGTTCCTGCTTATTTTATCTTGAAAAAACCTGGCATATAATCTTTCTCTACCTGGATCAAACGTGATAGACAAACTTTTTACAAGAAAAGATGTGTCCTCTATCTCACTTGGGTTGTCGAAAAAAGAATGAGGATAACTTGTAATAGAACTAGCACAACTGGGATCCATTTGAACCTTGCAAAAATTATATTATTATAGAAAATTTAATAGATTAAATTGTAAAATAATTTTAATGTGTTGATTTATTAAATGCAATATTTTATTATTTAAAATAAATATTTAAATTTGAAAATCGAATATTTAGTTTGAATAAAAGTTCTAAAGCTGTGTTTTTAGCCATTCTTCGATTAAGAGTATATCTTGCAAAACTTTATTTCTTTTCATTTTACGTTTGAAATACAAACACATGATCAAGTGAGTCAAAAGGCAATTCCTCAATGATTTCCGCGTGTGCAATACGCACAGCTATTTATGTTGTTTCCAAAAAGGTGCGTAAATCATAGCGCCATCAGCATTATTGACATTGATGATGTGCATTTGCTGAATACCAAGCCCTTGCATAAAACCAAGAGCAAGTATGCTATTAGAGCCTTCGCAAAAAGCAAATTCTCCTCCGCCTAAGTCAGCATCCGTTTTACCAATCAAATCCTGAACCACTTGTGTGAGGTCATGAATAGAAAATGGATTTTTTCCGGACACCATGGAAGCTATACCATATCCAAAAACACTGCCTGCTCCTACAATTGTTGTAGTGGAACATTTGATTTTATTTTTAAAAATTTCATCGACATGTTGAGAGAGATTCTGTGCATATAAAGTGGCCTGAGTAATATCTTCCGCAGACATGGGATTAGGACTTAAAAATTCTTTCACGTTTCGTTGTTGAATGTTCTCTATAATAAAGTCTTTAAATATCCCGGCACCTTCTTTGCCACAATCAACAAAATAAGACCCATCAAAGGCAGTTCCAATAAATTGGATACTACCTCCTCCAATATCCCACACGATAAGATCATCAGCTTGAACATCCATTCTTGCGAGAACAGCTTGAAAAGCTAATTCTCCCTCTAAATTTTGATCTATCACATAGACCTTAACACCTGTTTCTTTTTGAATTTCATGTGCAAATTCGATTCCGTTAGTAGCAGAACGAAAAGCAGCTGTGGCAATAGCTACAATTCCATCCACTTTGAATGAATGAGCCATACCTACAGCCTCTTTGAAAGCTCTCAATCCTTGAGCTCTAATTTCAGGGCATAATTGATGATCATCACTTTGTGAAATGCTCTCATAGAAATTAACGAAATACCGTTGAGTATGTAGCATTTTCACAATCTTATGGGTTGTAAGATCAACTTCTGCAATTTGCAGTTTTGGTCCCCCCATACCTATATCTATGGCTGCCCGTATAACAGTATTTTGCGTTTTCGCTAAAAGCGTAAAGCTTAATAACAGAAATAAGCCAAAGAAAAATTTAGTCATTTTATTGTTCATTTTTACCTAGACTTCCTCTGTCCTTTTAAAGAATTTTTATGATATAGGGTAAGAGTTATTTATAACTGAAACGATCCATACTTATAATAAATCTTTTCGTGCACATAATGCGAGTAAAAAAGAGAACTTAATCGCTGAGGAGAGAACAAGAACTCGAACAAGGATTAATCGATCATATTCAAAAATTTCTCCTAGAATTGGGAGGTGATCGAAGGCACAAAAAGATGTGAAATTTCTCGATTTTTTTGAGAATGAATTTTCCATCATTTATCAATTAAATTTGCATTTAGAGAGAAAAAGAACTTTTTTACATCACATGACTGACATTTGTCATTTATATGTAGTAGAATTAGATTAAAATTTTACTACATAAGAATGACATGAAATTCATTGGACGCAAAAAAGAACTCGCCTCTCTAGAGCTTTTACTGAAGAAAAAAATTGTTCACTAAAATTAAATTGAATATTAGCCATTCTCTAGCAGACAGAACACTTCGAGATGATTTACAACAAATGAAACGTTCAGGATTGATTTTATCTAAAGGACGAGGCAGAAATTCAATATGGTATATCGTAAGATAATTTAGCTAACTGCCTGAGTGTTCATAATGAAAACTCGAAGGCGGTCAATTATCTTCATATGTAGGCATTACAATCGCAAATGAGAGATACTTTAAGTAAATTTCTCTAGAACAGTTTTATTTTTTTACCGCAACTTTAGTCACGTTGGTCTAGACCAAGGTGTTTCAGTAGTTAGAAAGTTATGTGGCTAACATAACTTATTCAAATATAAGATGCTCGGAAAAGGACTCGAACCTTCACGCCCCGAAGAGCAAGGGATTTTAAGTCCCAAAAACATTCCTAAGCCTACATAACGCCCCGTAACATTTCTGAGGTAAATGTAGAGAATCATAACATTTCCGCATACGAAATTATCATGTGAAATATTGATAAATCACGTGGTGTACTGGCCCACATTTGGCCCAGAAAAATTCACGAAATCTATGAATAGCGTTAGAAAATAGTAGGTCTGTACTTACTTCTAAATGACAGTCGACCATTGTCAATATAAAGAAATTTGAAGATTTCGTGACAATTTCTAGTCGGGTAGATATATTTGACGTTAAAATTATGGGCTTAATGTCATGGATTTATCAAATTTAGAACAGCTTGTATCCTTCGGTGAATCCGAGACAATTGAATTCAAAAAATCGACATCTCATTTGTTTAGCGTGGGTGAAACGCTTTGTGCATTTTTAAACGGCAATGGTGGACAAGTTTTTATTGGTGTTGGTGCTGATGGAAAATTAATTGGTCAGCACATTACTGATAGTACTTTGAGAGAAGTTGCTACAATGCTAACAAAAATCGACCCTCCCAATATGGTGGAAATGGAAGTTTTAAAATTCAAAGATGAAAAAAGTTTTCTCATTTTTACAACACACCCAAGCAAAATCTATCGCCCCTTTACTTTTGAAGGAAGGTCTTATCAACGAATAGGCTCTACAACATCCATCATGCCTCATCAGACATACCAAAAGCATTTATTGGATAAAATGCACTCAAATAAACGTTGGGAAAGCGAGATAGCATTAGGATATCAAATCACAGATCTTGATCCGGAAGAAATTTTGCGTACATCTCGACTAGGAGTCCAAGCAGCTCGAATTCCAGAAAGTGTTGGAGACAATATTACAAACATTCTTGATCGCTTAGAATTGCGTAAGAATGGTCAATTAATCAATGCAGCTGTTGTTCTTTTTGGGACTAAATTTCTTCCAGATTATCCTCAATGCCAAATTCGCTTGGCTCGCTTCCGTGGGATTGATAAGTCTGAATTTCTCGATCAAAATCAGCTACACGGAAATGCTTTTTATCTTCTTCAAGAAGCCATGCTATTTTTGCGTCGTCATTTACCTGTAGCAGGGAAAATATTGCCGGACGTTTTAGAACGTAAAGATGATCCTCTTTTCCCTCTAGAAGCTTTGAGAGAGACCTTAGTAAATGCTCTTTGTCATAGGACCTACATGAGATCAGGCGGCGGAATAAGTGTTGCCATTTTTGATAATCGTCTTGAAATTTGGAGTGACGGAGAATTGCCATTTGATTTGGAACCCGAAGATCTAAAACAAGATCATCAATCCCTTCCAAGAAACCCAGTCATCACGAACGTCTTTTATCGCCGTGGCCTTATTGAACAATGGGGAAGAGGGACGCAAAAAATTATTGAACTTTGTCTTAAAGCAGGACTTCCTGAACCAGAATTTTTGGAGCAAGCAGGTTCAGTTGTTGTCAAATTTATTCTTATTGATCATGCTACACCTAGCAAAGCTGCTCACGAACTTTCTCATCGTCAAAAACAAATTTTGGATCTTTTATCTACAAAAGACTCTTCCTTTTCCGAGATTAAATTAAATATCAGCAATCCTCCAGCAGACAGAACGATTCGGGATGATTTACAACAACTGAAACGTTCAGGATTGATTTTATCTAAAGGACGAGGCAAAAACTCAATATGGTATATCGTGAAATAATTTAGCTAGCTGACTGAGTGTTCATAATGAAAGCTCGAAGGCGGTCGAAGGCGGTCGAAGGCGGTCTATTATCTTCATATGTACATTGCAATCGCAAATGGGAGACACTTTGAGTCAACCTCTCCGGAACAGTACTATTTTTTTACCACAACATTCCAGCAAATAGTAAAGGGGTCATACCTGGGCTGAAACGAACTATCCTTAAATCATACCGCAGCCTTCTCTAAAAAACCAGAAATTTCCCGTTCCACTTTAGTCGTCTTGATCGCCAGTTTAACGACAATTTTCTTGATTGGAAAACTGTGAGCTTAAGAAGCGATATCAGGCTCCAGAATTAGAGGTTCGAAACTGCTTGCATAAATCTATACATATCTGTTACTATCTATACAAATGACTAGATTTATCAAGATCGGCGAAGCCGCAAAAATTTTAGGAGTGAGTATTCAAACTCTTAGACGTTGGGAAGCGTCAGGATACTTGGTGCCTCAGCGAAAGTCAAGTGGAGAGACAAGATACTATGATCTCGATTTATTAATTGGCAAGACAAGCGATGAAAATGATTTGACTGTGGGTTATGCTAGAGTAGCAAGCCACGATCAAAAAGAAGATCTTGAAAGACAAGCAGAAGTTTTAGCGAATTATTGTGCCAAACAAGGCTGGAATTTTCAAATTATTCAAGATTTGGGATCTGGTATGAATTATCAAAAAAAAGGACTCAAAACTCTTATTCATTTAATTCTCGAAAAGAAAATAGCTCGTTTGGTTTTGACGCATAAAGATCGCTTGCTTAGATTTGGTGCAGAACTCATTTTTGCA
>JASBUW010000173.1 GCA_030147755.1 Parachlamydiaceae bacterium | reverse complement strand
AGAACGAGCGCTAAATGCGCTCGTTCTGGGCTAATGCAGTGATAGTGCTACCGCACAGATAAAACCAGTCTTTTTAAGTATACTTTGACCAACTACCAAAAAGGTCGCTGTTACTTTTTGATATTAGCAACGAAGTTGCTTGGGGGCTCCAAACGCTTCGCGTATTACCAGTCATTTATATTTCTATTGAAGATTGCTCTTTTGATTTACAAATCTGGTTTAAATTTATCTTGTGTATCACATACAAAAGCAGCAAATATTTTCACTAAATGGTAAGAGACAAATTCCGGATAATAAAGATTCACATTCCAGCTGTCGACTGTATCTTGAATGAAATTGCGCTCTAAACGAGCCAAAATGAAAGCTGAATTCTCAGGGTCGACCAAAGAAAATCCTGCACAATTTTGATCTAAATAAGCAATCGCAATGCGAGTGTCATTTTCATCGTAAAAACTAAATTTAGCAGGTTCAGACGACATAACCTGTCCGTCAATGAATCCTATTTTGTTACCTTGAGCATCATAAACATCAATTTCTGCACCCCAAGAATAAAATAAACCTAAACAGGCAAGACGACAAATGCCTTGTCCTTCATATCTTCCTTGATAGTCATAGGCATCATAATGCGTTCTCACATGAAAGACACTTTTGACAATACTTCCCATCGACTGGTGTTTATGATGAGTTTTCATATCGAAAACAGTAGAAAAAGTATAATCGCTGCGTGAAACATGATAGTTGATAACATCTTGATTTCCTTCTAGATAGCAAGCAATTAAAACAAATAAACTAAGAATTATTCCATAATGCATTTTCATATACAAAGCTCCCAAAAAATTCATTTGTATAAATTTTAAAGAATTAATCGTTTTCAAACAAGGAATTAACAGGTCTAATACATCTTAGCAAAACGCCAGCCAAAAATAGCAAATACAGTCAAAAAAGGCCCCCAAATAGCCCATGCAGGAGCAAGCACTTGTCTTTTTGCGATGACTTGTGAAGCATCTATGAACATATAGAAGGCAATCAAACCAAATAATGTACAGATATAAATCAAAAAAATAGGTAATTGTCTTGAAAAACGTACACAAAGAGGAGCGGGAGCTAAAATAGCTAATACACACAGCCAAGGAAGAGCGAGTTTCCAATATAAAGCTGTCAAAATTTTGCTTTCCTTCTCATTTGAAATCGAAGAAATTTGATACGCTCGTTCAAATAGATCTGTTAAAGAGAACATGTCAGCATCTAAGATTGTGGATTGCAGCAATTCTTGATTAAATTGCATACCTGTAAAAGCAAATTCTGGATAAGAAGCTTCTTGTAGAAGCTCTCCATTCGGTTGACGAACCAGCTCATCGACAAAGAAACCTGTGGGTACAGCCTGATAAGGAGACAGATATTTGATGCGGTAAATATGATCGATGGAAGGAATCCAATAGACATCAAAAAAGCGTTCTTTGGCTGTATCATAATCTTGAAAAAGCAGAAGAGAGCCATCTTCAAATTTGACTTGACGAACCGTAAGCGGGGGTGTATGGCGTGTTTTTTGATGCTTGGTGGCATCTTCTATGAGACGCAGTTTCTTTAAAGCTTGGGGAAGGAGAAATTGCTCATTGACATACATAATACCCATGCAAAGTAATCCCATGAAAAGAAAAGGACGCATCAATGTTTTCAGTGAAGTGCCGCTCGCCATCAAAGCGACAAGTTCTTGATTGGAATTCAAGGTACAGACTGTTTTGACAAAGGCAATGAGTAGAGCGAGGGGGAGTAAAATTTCTGCACGACTTGAAAAGACATAAAGATAGTAACGAAACATGTCATGCCAATGGATTTGCACTTGATGGTGAGCTAAAGCACTCGTGTGACTGGCATAATCAATGAGAACATACAATCCATAAAAACAGAAAAGAAATAGAAAAAAGATAGAAGAAAATTGTTTTAAAAAATAGCGTTGCCAAATCATGACTCAATTCCTTTGGATACGCGTCTAAGTGCAAGAATGGCAATTACAATAATAAGTAGATGGGGAGTAAGATATAAAGTGGTTGCCAGTAAAAATTGATGGTCAATGCCTTTCGCCACAAAAAAAGCCACTAGATAAAATGTCGTTAAAGCAATAACAATGCACAAAGGATAATAATGCTTTCTACGACTAATATTAATTCCACATGCTGTTCCGAGGAGGGTTAAACTAAAGACCGCGAATGCCATCGAAAAGCGTTTAGTAATTTCTGATAAGCTGCGGTTCACTTGCATTTTTAAATTTTTCAATTTCGCTGGATCTTCTCCTTTTAAACGTGCTTCTTTGAGTAGTTGACGCTGATCTTGAATGCGTGCAAGTAGAAGCGGCATCTGCAAATAATCGTTATTAATCGTCCATACTTTTTTCTGCAGCAAATTAGAGAAATCTTGGATAGGTGTGATCGAAGTGGCCATATTTTCAATTAATAAATTATCAAAATCTTCTGCACCACTGGCTAAACTGGTTAAAAGAGTAACGCCTTGACCTGTAAACAAAGTGGGACTGACTTTCAGTTGTTGCGCAATCATTAAATGTAAGCGTTGTTGGTGCTTATTGGGAAGAGCTAAGACAACATCTGAAGCGGCTTCACCAATATAGGAAGCGCCCAAAGCTTCAAAATAAAAGCCTTTTAGGCGCATTAAGTGCTTATTGTGCAGTAAAAGCAAAGGATTAATGGAGCGTAATTCACTTTTTAATAAATTGTTCTGTAAGTGTGATTGAGTAGCGACTTCAGACGTTAACCAGAAATTCCCAATCGCTAAAAAAGCCGCAATGGTCCAAATGGGAGCAAAAATATCCCAAAAAGAGAATCCACTGGCTCTAAAAGCGGTCAATTCATGGGTATGAGAGAGACGTTGCATCAAAAGTAAAGCAGCAATCAAGCAAGACAAAGGAATGGCAATAGGCAGAATATAGGGGATTTGATGCAAGGTAAAAAGTAAAATACCACTTAAAGGAGCTCCTAATGCCGCAAAATGCGCAATTTCATCTAAACGCATAGTGAGAAGAATGGCGATAAAGGCACAGACGCATGCGCACGCAATTTTAAGAAAATAATGAATGAGGTAGCGCCATAAAATGGGCATAAAATACCAGAGAAAGAGTAATCTTTTATTTACTTTTTCTCTGTGCTCTCTGTGTTCTCTGTGGTAATTTATTAAATTTTACCACAGAGAACACAGAGAGCACAGAGAAAAGAGAAAAACTTTCAATTTAAGTCCACTAGAGTAAATAATCTGTGAATTTGATACAATCAAACATAAATATTGACCTATACACAAGGTCCAAATAAATGGATAAAGAATGGTTTATTATTATAGGTGATCGACATGAGGGTCCCTATAGTTTGCAAGATCTCAAACAAGATGTGCGCATTACACCCGATACACTTGTGTGGAAAAAAGATTTTAAAAAATGGGTACCTGCACGTGTCGTGGCAGAATTAAAACCTCTTTTTGAAGATAAGCCTGAATCCAAACCTCTTCATCAAAAACCTGCCAACAACCTGAAAACAGATTTGGGACAAGAACAAGTCACATTGACAATACAACAAGATCCTTATCAATTTTATTTGTGGCTTATCGTGCTATTATTGATATTTTTCTATGCTTTCTACCAATTCTATAAATAAACATGTCTATTTCTTTACGCGTTGAATCATTCTTAACCGCTTTTTGCCCTTCTTCAAGCCCACTTTTGCTAGCTTTGTCAGGGGGTGCCGATTCGCTTTGTTTATTTTATTGTTTACTCGCTTATCGAGAGCGTATCGGTACAAGTTTTCATATTGCCCATGTCGATCATGGTTGGCGTTCGGAAAGTCAAACTGAAGCTGAAGTTTTGCAAAAATTAGCTTTACATTATCACGTCCCTTTTCATTTAAAAACTTTAAATCCTTCTTCACTCTCAGGTAATTTAGAAGCAGCTTGTCGCCAAGAACGCTATGCTTTTTTTGCCGCATTGTGTCAACAATATGCTTTGCAAGGGGTTTTAACAGGACATCATCAAGATGATCAAGCAGAAACAGTATTTAAACGTGTTTTAGAAGGATCTCATTGGTCAAAATGGGAAGGATTAAAAGCAGAAAATTGGATCCAAGACGTGCGTGTGCTACGTCCTCTCTTAGAGGTTTCTAAAAAAGACATTCGCTTATTTTTAGCTAAACATGCACAACAACCTTTTGAGGATCCCACTAATCAAGATGAGCGCTATTTGCGTGCGCGTTTTCGTGAAACTATTTTCCCCTGGTTAAATCAAACATTTGGTAAAGAAGTTCAAAAAAATTTTCTTCTCATTCGAGAAGAAGCTCAAGAGTTAACGGATTTTTTTAACCTCCGTCTTCAACCTCTCCTTGAGACGCCTCTTAAAGGGCCCTGGGGGATTTGTTTAGATTTGCAAAAGACTTTGCCTGCTACTTTACTTGAGATTAAGTATCTTTTACGACTATTAGTCATGCAACAAGGCTTCTTTTTATCGCGTCCTTTAATCGAGCAAATCGCGCAGGCTTTGCAACAAGGACAAGCCCATCAACTTTTTGTCATGGGGTCTCACCGTCTATGGGTGGACCGTCGGCGTTTATTTGTCTTGCATCCATTTTCTACACAGGAAGAGCTTCCCTCTATTCAAGTGAAGGCGGGTTATTCTCGCTGGGGAAACTGGGAAATAAATGTCACAGAAGAATATGTCGTGCAATCTCCTTCGATTTCCTCTTGGCAAGAGGCTTGGCAAGGGCATATGGAAGGATATTTTCCTTTAGAGAACTATTATACACTAGGCTTCTTATCTAATTCTGAAAAATCAATTCATCTCACGCCTATCAAAAAACGGTGGAGCCAAGCTAAAGTTCCCGCTTTTCTTTATTCTTTTTTTCCACTTCTGTGGCAAAATTCCGCTATTTGTGGTGAGTTTTTGACTGGGAAAAGCAGTCTATCTTTAAAAGAAAAAAAATCTTTCTGGAAAATTAACTTGAACTACATTTATAGAAAAGCAAAAGGTTCATGTGCATTTGATGAGACCTATTTTAGTGAAAAGCAGCAATAAAGCAGCAATAAAGTGCTCTATTTAAGAGTAAGGGTTGAAAGCGAATAGACTGATGTGTTAGAATCAATAAATCAATATATGCAACTTAATGCAAACTTTTCGCTATTTAAGTCATTTAAAATGAACTAGATAAATAGCTAAATCGAATTTTAGGAATATATGCCAGACGACAACAATAAGCAAGATTTTAAAAAAGGGGTATCAAATAGCTTTGTTTGGTTCCTCATGGCTGCCTTTTTATTTGCCTTAATGGTTCAAAACTTCATTGATACGAAGTTTGCTAAAATTTCTTTTAGCTATCAGCTTGAGCATTTGGTTAACTTGCAGCTTTTACAGCCGGAAGATAGCCGGAAGATAGCTCTCAATGATAATTTGGTCACGTTTAGTGGTAAATTTAGAGATCGGCAGACTGAAGAAGGAAAAACGCGCTATAAATATCTAGAGCTCCTCAATACGAATCACGAGCTAAAGTCCGAACAAACACGTATTAAAGAAGATTTGAAAAATTTCAAATCTAAAGTATCCGATTCAGCTATTTTATTTTTGCAATTGAGCGGCCTTCCTTTGCCTAAAGGGGGATATGTTGTTGTCAATGATCTTTATAATACGCCGGAAGAAGATCATAGTGTGGTGATCAAAACACTGCCTAAAAGCAATATAGAGAGTTTAACAGATCTCCAAACAGAATTGAATCAAGTGAAAAGAGATCCTACGGATGCCAATTTAAAAAATTTAGGGAATGGCATTGCGGAGTTGCTAAGAGTATTTCGCTCGCCTGCTTTAGGCATAGGCTCTGAAAGTGTGAAGCAGACATTAAAAAATGTAGATAGAGACATCACAGAGGCGAGTTCTCCCAACACTTCTAGTTCGCAACGTGTACAGACTTATGGGAAAGCTTTAGAATCTTTGCAAGGGGTTATAGAGGAGATCAATCAAGAAGAAGATCATATTCGCTTAGCGAAATTGCGCAGCGTACGCAATTATAAAGAAACATTGGATGAATACACGCAAGTCAATACACGCCTGGAAGATAATCAAATTCAATTAGATAAAGCGCGTCAATCTGTTGCCAATGTCATCTGGTACTTTAACAACCAAGAACTGTCAACGCGTGCGCTTGAAAAACAAGATCCGGAAGTGTTCAATCAATGGTTTTCCAAAGCGAAAGAAGAATGGACCAATTTTGCGCAAAATCGGGGAGGCATTTTTAGAGCGCCCGATCAACCGCTTAATATCGTGTTGGAAAAAACATTTAAGAGTGAAGAGCCTTCACCTAACTATTTCAGTTATCTTTTTACTCTAATGCCCGTTTTATTGGTCATTCTTGTTCTGTATTTGATTTTTGCAAGACAGATGAAGGGCATGGGCAATACAGCGATGAATTTTGGGAAATCACCCGCGCGTTTGCTCAATAAAGGGGATAATAAAGTTACATTTAAGGATGTAGCCGGTGTAGATGAAGCTTTGGAAGAATTACAAGAAATTGTCGAGTTTTTGAAAAATCCACAAAAATTTACTTCTTTAGGTGGTAAGATTCCCAAAGGGGTGCTTTGTGTGGGTCCTCCGGGTACCGGTAAAACATTAATTGCCAAAGCAGTGGCCGGCGAAGCGGATCGTCCGTTCTTTTCGATTTCAGGATCAGATTTCGTCGAAATGTTTGTCGGAGTGGGTGCGAGCCGTATTCGCGATTTATTTGATCAAGCTAAAAAAGCGGCGCCGTGTATCATTTTTATGGATGAGATTGATGCTGTCGGTCGTCATCGCGGTGTTGGTATTGGCGGGGGTCATGATGAACGTGAACAAACACTTAACCAGCTGCTTGTCGAAATGGATGGTTTTGACACCAATGAAGGTGTGATTTTGATGGCCGCGACTAATCGTCCGGATGTATTGGATAAAGCGTTGTTGCGTCCCGGCCGCTTTGACCGTCGCGTGGTGATTGGTCTTCCTGATATTAAAGGACGTTTTGATATCTTGAAGGTGCATGCACGCAAAATTAAGATGGATCCTTCTGTAGATCTTATGTCATTAGCACGCAGCACACCAGGATCATCAGGTGCAGATTTAGCCAACATTCTGAATGAAGCCGCTTTACTAGCGGCACGCAAAGGGCGTTCAGCTGTCACTTCGCAAGAAGTAATTGAAGCACGTGATAAAGTGCTTTATGGAAAAGAACGGCGCAGTTTAGAGATTGATGAAAATGAAAAACGTACGACAGCTTACCATGAATCGGGTCATGCAGTCGTCGGATTAGTCGTGAAGAGTGGGGATCCAATTGATAAAGTGACGATTATTCCACGCGGCATTTCATTGGGTGCGACCATGTTCTTGCCGAAGAAAAATCGCGTCAGTTATTGGAAAAATGAATTGCATGATCAATTAGCTGTTTTAATGGGTGGACGTGTTGCAGAAGAAGTTTTCGTACACGATGTATCGAGTGGAGCCCAGCAAGATATTGAGCGTGCGACACAACTCGCGCGCAACATGGTCTGTAAGTGGGGGATGAGTGATAAGTTGGGAGCCGTCGCCTATGATGAAAGATCGGATAATGGCTATGGCTATGCGGCTGAACATCATGAAAAGCAATACTCTAATGAGACAGCTCAATCCATTGATGCAGAAGTGCGTAAAATTCTAGATGAAGCGCATGAGATCGCCAAAAAAATTATTCTGGAGTATCGCGATCAAGTTGAACTCATGACACAAATGCTCATGGAATTTGAAACGCTTGATAGCGAAGATGTACAAGAAATTGTCTTGAAAGGAACATGGGATATCAACCGTAAGCGCGATAAACTTAAACGTGCTGCCGATCTTTATAAAAAAGATCAGGCGAGTACGCCTCCCCCTCCGCCACCTAAAGAAACATCTGTTTCTTCTGGACCTTTGTCCAATTCTTTAGGTCTTTCTTCTTAGAATTTTTCTAAGCTCTCTGTTCATGATTTGTGAATAGAGAGCTTTTTTATTTTTATTCAAATTTATAGGTTGGATGTAGGCTGATGAACAACGTGGACTTTGTGGACATAAAATTTAGTGAAATCAATTAGTTACTCACCTTACGCAAACTGAAGTTTGGACAATTGTAGCTAATCGCGGCAGCGATCAAAAGTGGGAAGCCCCGCGTGAAGCGAAAGGCCGGTTAGGCCTGTAGCGGAACGTGGGGAATCAATCCATAATAAAATGAGAGT